>JAAYFA010000304.1 GCA_012728445.1 Clostridiales bacterium
CCGCCGATGAAGGCGGCTCTGGCACCGTAGACAGCGGCATCAAAGCCATGCGCCCGTCTAGCCCCAAAATCGCACCCGACACGGCCCTGTGCAGCCCTCGCAATACGGTTGGCCTTGGTTGCAATAAGGCTTTGATGGTTGATGCAAAGCAGCAACATTGTTTCAATAAACTGCGCCTGTATGACAGGGCCCCGTACCGTGACAATTGGCTCCCCCGGGAAAATTGGCGTACCTTCCGGAACCGCCCAAACATCGCAGGCAAATTCAAAATGCTCAAGGTAACGAAGAAAGCTTTCGTCAAACCCCTTGTTGCGCAAAAACTCGATGTCTTGCTCGGTAAACGCCAGGCCCTCCAGGTATTCGATAAACTGTTCGACGCCTGCCATAATGGCATAGCCGCCGGCATCGGGCGCACTGCGGAAGAACATATCAAAATACGCAACGGTATCCTCCATATTGTTTGCGAGGTAGCCGTTTGCCATGGTCAGCTCATAATAATCGACAAGCATCGTCAGATTTCTTGGAACATCATTTTCTTCTTTTATAGTCTTCATTGTTTTTCGCTCCCTCCTTCAGTCAAAGCCGGACAGGCATAAGTCCTTTATAAGAACAGTAGACACCTGTCGGCAATCTGCGTTCATTATAACACGCCTTTGCAGTAATTAAAACCGCTTTTTACGCCGAGATCTACTACCGAGTCTTATAATATTATACTAATGGTATGCTTATTTGGAAAGAAAAAAGCGAGCGGCAGGAGAAAAGGCGTTCAAATTGTCGCAACCAGGAACACAAATTAAGAATATTTTTTTAGAAAATCAATGATTAATTCATAAACAGTTCATTTCCAATTAAAGATTAAAATGGCGGGGAATATTCAAATTTGTCAAAAAAACCAAATCCACTACACTTTTAGTCGATAAACTGTATCTTATATCTATGAAACCATGACATTGGAACGATAAATTGTGGACTATGTGAGGGATTTTCACGTGATAAACTATTTTAAGAATAATGCTTGACTATATATTCCGTGAATGATATAATAAACATGGTTACAGAGACCGATAAAAGGTACTTTGTGACAGGCGGCAAGAAAATATTATACAAAAAGTATAATACAGGCCGCGTTGAAAGTAAGCGTGACTGTTAGCGTTTGCAAAAATAAAGGAGGCAGAATGATGAGAATTAGAAAACAACCTCTTGGCGACCGCAACATCGTTGGTGCGAAAATTGAGAGTCAACGTAAATCCATCAACATGAAGCAAAAGGATTTATTAACACAACTTCAAATTAAGGGAATCGACCTGAATGCATCCGGTCTTTCCAAGCTTGAAGGGCAACTGCGCTATGTAACTGATTTCGAGCTCAAGGCTCTTTCCGAAGTACTTGGCGTAACCGTAAACTGGTTGCTTGGCATCGAGTAAAAACGGCTTAATCCTATACGCAGCGAGAAGACGGACAACAGACCGTCTTCTCCATTTTTTTGTAAAATGGTTGAAAGAAACCCGAATCTGCGCTAAACTGTGTCTGCCGTATATACGGCAGACTATAATTTTATTATAAGGGAGTGTTCTGATGGCTACTTTTCGGCCCTTTCGCGCACTAAGACCTACCCCGGAATATGCGAAGCAGGTTGCCGCCTTGCCCTACGATGTCATGAACAGTGAGGAAGCACGGCAAATGGTACTAGGCAATCCACACTCTTTTTTACATGTGGACAAAGCAGAGATTGACCTACCCCCGGGCACCGACCTATATTCAAAAGAAGTGTACCAAAAAGCGAAAAGTAATTTAGGAAAGCTTGTGACGGATAACATCTGTGCCGAGGATGCGCAGCCGTGCATATATATATACCGACAGATTATGAACGGACGCAGCCAGACGGGGCTTGTCGGGTGTGCGGGCGCCGATGATTACCTCAACAACAAGATAAAAAAGCATGAGTTCACCCGTGCAGACAAAGAAGCGGACAGAACCAATCATGTAGACATTTGCGATGCGAATACCGGCCCGATCTTCTTGATTTATAAAGAAGACGAGTCCATTTCGTCGATCGTTGAACATTATAAAAAAGAGAATAAACCGGTTTATGATTTTGTAACCGAGGACGGCATAGCAAACACCGTCTGGGTAATTGATAAGGAAGAGACCATTGCACAAATTACGGAAAAATTTGCACAAACGGACTCTCTTTATATAGCGGACGGTCACCACAGAGCAGCCTCCGCCGTGAGTGTAGCCAAAAAACGCCGAGCGGCAAATCCGGGCTTCACGGGGGAGGAGGAGTTTAACTTTTTCCTCGCAGTAGCCTTCCCTGAAGATGAGCTCGAAATAATGGATTATAACCGCTTGATCAAAGACTTAAACGGCTTTTCGTTCGATGAATTCCTAGTAAAAGTCAAAGCAAACTTCACTGTGGAAGATGCCGAAGCCGGCAAACCCTACAAACCGGATCAACCGCATACCTTTGGTATGTTCTATCAAGATAAATGGTATAAACTCACCGCAAAAACAGGCACTTATGATGACAACGACCCTGTCGAGCGGCTGGATGTTTCAATTTTACAGCATAA
>JAAYFA010000003.1 GCA_012728445.1 Clostridiales bacterium
GTTCAAACAGGTTAATCCCGGTGTCTGTGGACATCGACCAGTTATTATGCTTGCCGCTGCCGTTGAGGCCCGCAAACGGCTTTTCGTGGAGCAGGCACGTCAAGTTGTGCCGGCCGGCCACTTTCTTCATAAATTCCATCGTCAAGTGGTTGTGGTCACAGGCAATGTTTGTGGTGGAAAATATCGGTGCCAGCTCGTGCTGTGAGGGGGCGGACTCGTTATGCTCTGTTTTTGCCATAACGCCAAGCTTCCAAAGCTCCTCGTCAAGCTCTTTCATAAAGGCATGGACGCGCGGTTTGATGGCACCGAAATAATGGTCTTCAAGCTCTTGACCTTTCGGTGGTTTTGCACCAAATAAAGTTCTGCCGCAAAGCACCAAGTCACGCCTCTTATTATAAACATCTCGGTCGATTAAAAAATACTCTTGTTCCGCTCCGACGGTGGTGGTTATGTTTTCAACATCGGTTTTTCCAAAAAGTTTTAAGATCCTGAGCACCTGTTTATTCATCACTTCCATAGAGCGCAGCAACGGCGTTTTTTTATCTAAAATTTCGCCGCTGTAGGAACAAAACACAGTGGGAATACAAAGAACACCGTCTTTAATAAAAGCGTAGGATGTCGGGTCCCATGCGGTGTAGCCCCGTGCCTCAAAGGTGGCTCTGAGTCCGCCGGAAGGGAATGACGACGCATCGGATTCACCCTTAATGAGCGACTTGCCCGAAAACTCCATAATGATTTCGCCATCGCCGGACGAGGTGATGAAGCTGTCATGCTTTTCCGCCGTGACGCCGGTCATGGGCTGGAACCAATGGGTAAAGTGAGTCGCTCCCTTTTCTACAGCCCAGTCCTTCATTGCAATGGCAACAGCATTCGCCACGTCAACATCGAGGTCCTTGCCGTTTTCTATTGTTTTTTTAAGTTTGTTGTATGCATCTTGGGGCAACCTTTTGCGCATCACTTTGTCACCAAACACATTGACGCCAAATATTCCCGGTACATTAGTCATAAAACCAACCCTTCCAATCTTAAAAGCGCCGCAGATAATAATACCCGCAGCACCCTTGCTGTCTAACTAAATATACACTACTTTCCGTATGCCGTCAAGCACACATTTGCGGCCTTTATCAACAAGGAATGAAATATTTTACATCATAAACGCCATATCGCCTTACACTGTGGGACTCGCTTTGGGAATTTATTCATTAATTTGTATTAAAGCGAGCACGATAAAATATTGGACATTTTACAGGATAAAGTGTAAAATAATTCTTGTGATTGACTATAATGTATAAAGATAACTTATTTATTTTTTTCTGAAAGGTGTAACAATATGAAAAAGCAGCTCGCAATTGTCCTGGATTTCGGAAGTCCGTATTCTCATTTAATTGCACGCAGGGTGCGTGAACACGGGGTATACTGTGAAGTAGTCCCCTCTACCAAACCCACAGAATACCTCATAGAAAAGGAGCCTCTGGGGATTATCCTGACCGGCGGAACAAGCAGTGTTCTCGCAAGTGGCTCCCCGCTTTGTTCCGCAGAACTTTTTAACGCCGGCATTCCGATTCTCGGCATCGGCTACGGGGCACATTTGATGGCCCACCTGAACGGTGGCGTTGTTTCAGCCTCTGCTAAAAGCGAATGTGGCGAGGTTACGCTGAATATTGCGAAACCAACAAGCCCGCTGTTCAACGGTGCGCAAGCTGTGTCGACCTGTTGGATGAGTCATACAGATGAGATCTCCACATTGCCGGACGGCTTTTCAACAACTGCGTCCACCGATGCTTGCTCATGCGCTGCAATGGAAAATCCCGACAAAAAGTTGTTTGCCGTTCAATTCCATCCGGAAGCGACTGTTACAGACTGCGGAAGCAAAGTGTTAGCCAATTTCCTCTTCGATATCTGCGGATTCGCCGGTGACTGGAAAATGGCTGATTATGTGAAAAATACCATAGCCGAGCTAAAAGCAAAAATTGGAGATAAAAAGGTTATCTGCGGTCTTTCGGGCGGCGTGGATTCAACCGTTTCAGCCGTTATGGTGCACAAAGCAATCGGTCAAAACCTGACCTGTGTGTTTATAGACCACGGGTTGTTGCGCAAAGACGAGGGTGACATGGTGGAGGAAATGTGTCTTTCAACCTTCAAAATGAATTTTATCAGAATCAATGCGCAGGAGCAGTTTCTCGGCAAGCTTGCCGGCGTATCGGATCCCGAGAAAAAGCGCACCATCATCGGCGAGGAATTTATCCGAGCCTTTGAAGTTGCCGGCAAAAAAATCGGCAAAGTAGACTTTTTGGTGCAAGGCACCATCTACCCGGATGTTATTGAAAGCGGCGTCGGCGATGCCGCCTTGGTTAAAAAACATCACAATGTCGGCGGTTTGCCTGACGTTATCGATTTTGAGGAAATTATTGAGCCGCTGCGCCTGCTTTTTAAAGACGAGGTGCGAAAAGCAGGGCTTGAACTGGGCATAGACGAAGCCCTCGTTTGGCGGCAACCCTTCCCCGGCCCCGGCCTTGCCGTTCGTATTATCGGTGATATCACAAAGGATAAAACTTTTATATTGCAAGAAGCGGATGCAATTTTCCGCGAAGAGATAGCAAAAGCGGGCCTCGACCGCAGCATCAACCAATATTTTGCTGTTTTGACAGATATCAGAACTGTCGGTGTAACGGATGACAGCCGCACCTATGATTACACCGTTGCCCTGCGCGGGGTCACCACAACAGACTTTATGACCGCAGATTTTGCCCGTATACCGTATGACGTGCTCGCGCAGGTGTCTACACGAATTATTAACGAGGTCGGTCATGTCAACCGCGTTGTGTATGATATTACACCAAAGCCACCGGCGACGATTGAGTGGGAGTAGTTATAAGCAGAGAATGAGAATCCCAAAAAGCCTTTATCTAAAGGCTTTTTTGATGCTCTAATCTTTTAAAAGGTCTATAAATAGAGCTAGTGATGTCAAAAAGTTTTAGATGATTAAGATAATTGTGACAAAATATATAGTATCGAGTTAATATTTGTCTTTAAACATTTAGATATTATCATTTATTATTCAGGAGAGAACCGATTACGTGATATTAAAATTTTGACCAATTACTTTGGTTTTATTTTTTATGTTTATTTTAATTCTATCTAGGTCAATGCAGACTTTCAATTCATTATCAAAAGTGCTAATATATGATTAAGGTAATAAAGTATTTGAAACATGAGTTTGTCACAATAAGAGTTGAGTAAAACTCAAAATTTTTGTTTTTTAAATGCCTATATACCCAAAAGATATTGAAGATATGGAGTAATATAAAATTTCTTAATATAGAATAAGAATGGTGCAAGGAGTAGATTGCGATTAAAAAAACTAGTATTTCGTCAAATATCTTTTTAAATATCTTATGGATTATAAGTCTTATTCTTTTATTTGGTATTGCACCAATCAAAACAAGATTTGGAGATTTTTTTTTAAATTTAGTTAGACATATACCTTTTTATACTACGGATAGTGATGCATATTTTTTTAGAGTGAAATTTATCATTATTATAGCCTATTTGCTTATTTGTTGTTTTTTCATCTTGAAGTTAATTTTTAGAAAAAAGGTTAATACTAAAAATTTGTTTTCAAAAATTCTTAATTTACTTTTAAGTCTAATAACTATAATTTTGCTTTTACTTTCTTTTATAACATTACTTTTATCAAGTATAAACTTTGATAATATCCCTATGTAAAATCTCAGTTCACAATTGATTAAACTAAAATAATCTCTCGTATTTATTAAGTTTGTCTTAATGCTAATTGAGTAAAACTCAATTCTATAAATCAGTGAAGTTTAGTAATGTAGTGTAAAATGGTTTTAGAAACGAGGTGAAATTTATGCATTTAACATCATATATTGGAATAGGAGTAGTAATCCTTGCAATAGGTATGATATTTTTCATACTTAAATCAAGTGAAAATAATAAAAACAAACCTCATTTATTTTCTTTAGTGGCGTTTGGTCTTATTATATTAAATTGGGTTCTTTATCTCTTTGATTTTTATGCCATTATACCTGAAAAAGTTGGAGATTTAATGTTTTTACCTGTTTGGATTATAGTTACTGTCATTGGATTTTTTGCAGCTTATAGGGAATTTGGGAATAATCGAACTTTTTCTATAGTAAATGGTGGGTTAGGAATTATTAGCGCTGTTGTAGGTATGCTGGCATAGGGAATAGGAAATATGTAGTTTTTAGTTTTACATAATAGCAA
>JAAYFA010000004.1 GCA_012728445.1 Clostridiales bacterium
ACTTTGGTGACTGGACCAAGGGCGTGAAGGACGCAAAGGGGAAAGAAGTGGGTGTAGCCCACGGTAACGCTCGCTATACCATTCGACTCTATTACATTGATAACCTTGACAAAAAAGGTTTTGAGGCAAAAGAGGGCGTTAAGATTGAAGGCGTTCTGTATGGCGGCAGGGACAGCGACATCACGGTTCCTGTAGAAGAATCCCCAAACTGGAAGGATGGCATTCTGCTCAAAGCCGCAACGCTTGAGTCCGAAACCACCAGTGCCACGCTCGGCGCCGAAGGCGTGCGTGACCCGAGCCCGATGGCTAATATGGACTTCATTTCTTACCCCTTGGGTGAGTACACGATGAACAATATTAAGTTTGGCGAAGGGGTTAAGGAAACGCCCAAAATATTCAGCAACAACTACTTTATGCGTGGACCCAACGGCAAGTTCATGACCAGTAAGCTTGCCAAACGCGTATGGCTACACTGGGCCGATGGCAGAATTCATGACGAATACGACGCTTACAACACACCCACGGGTAAAATCCCGATGTACAAAGATTTGAAGGTACTGTTTGAAAAATACCTGGGCGAAGATTTTTCCCAAGAGGACTATAACTACCTTTTCACCTTCCGTTGCACAAAATGGATCGAAAAACTCCAAAGAACCAAGGCATACTATGCCGAAATGGATGCCAACACCCCGCAGGAAATATATGACTATTGGGATGCAACCATTGCAAAAATCGAGCAAGCTCGTGAAAAATTCGGCGATGAGATCAAGCCGGGCGACTTTAAAAACTAAAAAAACTTAACAGGCTGCAAAAGGTCATGACCGATGCGCTTGGTCTGTTATAAAGAAAAAAGTTTCCTCCCCGCAGGGCTTCGGCACCGCCGGGGAGGAAAAACTTGCCCGACAGCGGCATTCGGTGTATAATAAAGCACAGTAAAATAATCCATAATAAAAACATATATTTAAAGGAGTGGTAACAGATGCCTAAATCAATGGCAATCGAATCTATCCATGCGCGTGAAATTTTGGACTCGCGCGGCTGGCCGACACTTGAAGCGGAAGTGGTACTCGCAGGTGGCGCAAAGGGCCTTGCCGCAGTGCCGTCAGGGGCCTCAACAGGTACGTTCGAAGCGCTTGAGCTGCGCGACGGGGACAAAGCACGTTATGGTGGCAAAGGTGTATTAAAAGCAGTCGAAAACGTCAACACCCACATCAGTGATCTTTTAAAAGGCAAAGACGCCGGGGATCAAAGCGCGATTGACAAAATGATGATTGATTTGGACGGCACGCCGGGCAAATCAAAGCTTGGCGCGAATGCGATACTTTCCGTTTCACTCGCTTGCGCAAAGGCAGCTGCCGCTGCGACAAATACGCCGCTTTACCGCTATATCGGTGGTGAAGAGGCACGCGAGCTGCCGGTACCGATGATGAACGTTCTCAACGGCGGAGAGCATGCCTCCAATAATGTGGATATCCAAGAGTTTATGATTATGCCCGTGGGCGCGAAGAGCTTTTCCGAAGGGCTCCGCTGGTGTGCGGAAGTGTTCCACTGCTTGAAAGACGAACACCATAGCAAAGGGCTTGCGACAGCGGTCGGCGATGAAGGCGGTTTTGCACCCAACCTGAAAGACGACGAAGACGCAATAAAAGCCATTCTGCAAGCAGTTGAGGCAGCAGGCTACAAACCCGGCAGTGACTTTTTACTGGCTATTGATGCCGCAGCGAGCGAGTGGGTACAGCCGGACGGCAGCTACTTGTGGCCCAAAAAGCAACTAAAAATGACCATGCTTGAACTCGTTGATTACTGGGAGCGCTTGGTAGACACCTACCCCATCATATCCTTAGAAGACGCCCTAGGGGAAGAAGATTGGGCGGGCTGGGAAGTGCTTACCAAAAGAATCGGTAAAAAGGTACAGTTGGTCGGCGACGATTTATTTGTTACAAACCCCGAACGTCTTAAAAAAGGCATTGAACTCGGTGTTTCCAACTCCATCCTGATTAAAGTCAACCAAATCGGCAGCTTGACCGAAACGCTTGAAGCGGTTCGCATGGCGCATGCGGCAGGGTTAACCGCTGTCATGTCTCACCGTTCCGGTGAAACAGAAGACACAACTATTGCGGACCTTGCTGTTGCGGTCAACACCGGTCAGATTAAAACGGGTGCGCCTTCAAGAAGTGAGCGCGTAGCCAAGTACAACCGTTTACTGCGTATAGAAGAAGAACTCGGAGACCGCGCCATTTATAAGGGACGGGCAGTTTTTACCTCTGAGCAGAAATAGTCCATCTCTTTACCTTGTGAGGTACACTGTATGGAAAACGAACAAAGAGTACAAAGAGTACAAAGAAAAGTGGTAACGGTGGGTACCGGTTTCGTAGGCATGAGTTATGCATATGCTATGCTCAACCAAAATGCCTGTGATGAGATGGTGCTTATCGATATCGATAAGAAACGCGCTGAAGGCGAGGCTATGGACTTAAACCATGGCCTTGCCTTTTCCGGTTCTCATATGAAAATATACGCCGGAGATTATGAAGATTGTAAAGACGCGGATATTGTGACGATTTCCGCCGGCGTATCCCAACAACTCGGCGAAGATCGTTTGTCCTTGTTACAGCGCAATACGGCGGTATTCAAGTCCATTGTCGGGCCGGTGATTGCCAGCGGGTTTAAAGGCGTTTTTTTGGTGGCGACAAATCCTGTTGACATTATGTCGTATGTAACCCAACAGATTTCCGGTTTTGACAGCGAGCGGGTCATTGGTACCGGTACCGCACTTGACACCGCGCGACTCCGCTACATGCTCGGTGACTATTTTCAGGTAGACCCGCGCAATGTGCATGCCTATGTAATGGGCGAGCATGGTGAGAGTGAATTCGTACCGTGGTCACAGGCTTTAATAGCAACCAAACCGGTGCTGGAACTCTGCGAAGAAGAAGGCAGGTTTAGCTGCGAGGGCATGATCCAAATCAGCAACGAGGTCAGGGGCGCAGCCCAAAAGATTATTGAAGCAAAAAAAGCAAGTTATTACGGCATAGGGATGGCCATGGTAAGAATTTCAAAGGCGATACTGGGTAACGAAAATAGTGTACTTACCGTGTCGGCTATGCCAAAAGGAGAATATGGCGTAAATGGTGTATACGCCGGTGTGCCTTGTATTGTCAATCGCAATGGCATCAGCAGCATACTTTCCCTATCCTTAACGGCAGAAGAACTGGAACTTTTCAAGCAATCCTGCGATATTTTGAAAAAAATCTGCAGTGATATCAAAGTGTAACCCTTCACACGACGTTCAAAAACCTCTCATCATTATTAGACAGACATGCGTATTAATGTTAAGGAGAATTGAAATGACTGATTTAGAATTTGCAATCAAAATGGAACAAGACGGCGAAAAATACTACACGGAGCAAGCGGAAATCAATAAGGACAACGCTCTGCATTCGGTGTGTCTAATGTTAGCTGAAGACGAAAAGAATCATGCCCGGATTTTGATCGACATGATGAACAAAATGCCTTGGCAATTAACGCAGACAGATACGCTTTCAAAGGCTCAAAATGTATTCCAGGGTATGGGCGACATCAAAACCCAATTTAAAGCAACGGCAAAACAAACTGATTTTTATGCTTTCGCTGCCAAAAGAGAACAAGAGAGCATCGACTTGTACACAAAATATTTAGCGAAAGCGCAGGGAACAGAAGAGAAAGAATTGTTCGAATATTTGATTGAGCAAGAAAAGCAGCACTTTGCAGTTTTGGATGAGCTGGCTCAATGGCTCAGGCGTGCCGATGAATGGATTGAAGATGCCCGATTTGGCATCAGAGAAGAGTATTAAGAATATTTAGCATATTGACGGTTTAATTGAATAAATAACAACTTGTGTTATTCTGCAACCGCTTATTATATGTTGAAAGGTGTGATTTTATGTATCTTTCCCCGAACTTCAGGTTTACCAAGGCTGTTCTCGCGCTGCTCGTAAGCATGGCCATGTTTATCGGCAATATTTTCAATCCCCAACTCAAACCTTTTGAACCCGGGCCGGATATTATTGTACCGGTGGAGGTGGAAACAATGACCATTACCCAAAACAATTCAAGCGATTATGTGATTGTCCGTGGCGCCGAATGCGGGGCGTCCGAGTTAAATGCCGCGCAAACTTTGCAGAGCCACATCACACAAATCTGCGGGGTAACCTTGCCGATTGTTACCGACGCAAATGCTGCACAGACCAAGGAAATAATTGTGGGTAAAACCAATAGAGAAGTGGGCGGTGGCTACACGGTTGACAGGGCCGCGTTTGGAGATGAGGGGCTCATGGTGAAAACCGTTGGGCAAAAGCTTGTTATAGCCGGTGGAGAAAAGCGCGGAACACTCTATGGTGTCTATGCCTTTTTGGAAGAAGTCCTTGGTTGCCACTGGTATACCTCAACGCTTATTGTTATTCCGACAATGGATAACCTGGAGATCCCCGTAGCGATTGATATCAATCAAAAACCATACTTTGAATACCGTGAGACCGACTGGATAAGCCCGCGGGATAAAACCTACAGCATTGCCAACCGACAAAACGGCAACATCTACCGCCAGTTGTCCGAAGCGCAGGGCGGCAATATGGGCTATGCCTATGGCTTCGCACACACCTTAACCACACTGATTATGCCGCCGGAACGATATTTTGACGCCCACCCGGAATATTATGCGCTCGGAGCGGAGACAGGTGTCCGCTCGCCCAACCAGTTGTGCCTGACCAATCCCGATACGCTCAGGATTGTTACCCAAGAAGTCCGCGATATTCTGGCGGCAAACCCCAACGCGCAAATTGTATCCTTAACACAGCACGACAACCAAAATTATTGCGTTTGCGATAACTGCAAGGCAGTGGATGATTACGAGGGTTCCCATGCGGGCACAATGATTCGTTTTGTCAACGCCGTGGCGGACAATATTAAAGAGGATTACCCGAATGTGGCCATCGATACATTTGCCTACCAGTACACCCGCAAGCCGCCTGCGCATGTCGTGCCCAGGGACAATGTGATTGTACGCCTGTGTTCCATCGAATGTTGCTTTGCGCATGCGCTAAACGATGACAGCTGTGCCGATAATGTCAGCTTTCATAAGGACCTAACGGACTGGAAGAAAATATGCGACAGAATTTATATTTGGGACTACACGACAAATTACGGCCATTTTACCGGCCCATTCAACAACTTCGGCGTGATGCAGTCCAATATGCAGTTCTTTGCAGAGAATAATGTAAAAGGCATTTACGAGGAAGGCAATTACATGGCATCACAGAGCAATGCCGAATTTGCGGAACTCCGTGCCTACCTGCTTTGCAAACTGCTGTGGGACCCATACTTGGATTACGATGCGACCATGAACGACTTTTTACGTGCGTATTACGGCGAAGGCTGGCAGTATGTCCGTGAATATATCGACATGACGATGCAAAATGCCGGTGTCGGTGGGCATATGCACATCTGGGCGAAAATGACGAATAAGGGTGTGTTTAAGCTAACAAAGAATCAGATTGAATACTGCAATGAACTTTGGGTAAAAGCGGCAGAGCTTGCCGGGAACGAGATAGCGCTTAAAAATGTCAATATGTCGGAACTTGCCTGGCGCTACTGGAAAGGTTGCAACAAAGTCTCCGAGTTTACCCGCTTGCAGAACCCGGTCAAATGGAGAGACGCGAACAAGGCACTGTACAAGGATTATGAAAAGTATGGTATAGTTCGTTGCAGTGAAGGCTCCATGATTTCAACCACACCCGATTTTAACGCAACACCGGACACCTGGCGGTAGTTAAATTGGCATGATACGATCAAAAAATGCCCCTCGGTTTTGTGAAAACCGAGGGGCGTTTTACCTGTACTGCATTTTTTCCTGCAAAAAAAGATGCATATTCAAATTGGATATACAAGAATAAAATCATAACAATTAAGCACTAAAATGACATTGTAAAGCGTAAATCTTTACTTTATTGAAATATGAGGGGAATAAAGACATAGTTTTGCACAGTTTCCACAGAGTTTTCCACAATGGCAAGGGAAAAACCTTTACGCCATTTTTTACTTAATTATTCTTTTTAGTCAAATTATCTTGAATAAAATATACAGGACGACTTATTTCACATCTCGAAATTAATCATATTGTAATTTAAAATGCAACTTCACGAAGGTCGGATTGCAGAATATTTTATAGCCGGAAATGTCGTGGAAAAACGGTACCCTAACGCCAATTTTTACTTATAACTTGACAAAGAGTGTTAATTTGCATAATATCTTTATTGTAGCAGTATAAAATAGATTAAGGCATAACATTTTACGCTGCGAAAAAAATCTATATAAAACGATAAAAGGAGTGCGGATTTATGGTTTTCGAAAGAGTGCAAAAAATCATCTGCGAACAATTTGGAACAGAAGCCGACAAGGTAACCATGGAATCTTCGATATTGGAGGATTTTGAAGCAGACAGCTTGGATCTTGTAGACCTTGCTATGTCCCTGGAGGACGAATTTGACATTGAAGTGCCCGACGAAGAGCTTGAGAACATTAAAACAGTCGGGGACATCGTAAAACTGATTGAAGAAAATTAACGACATAATATGCGGGAGGATGTTTGGGTTTGGCTGAGCAAAAGAAAATGGTGGATAATAATACCTCAATGGAGGAAGATTTCGCAAAATGGTACACGGATGTGGTGAAAAAGGCAGAATTGGCAGCTTATTCCGGGGTGCGCGGCTGTATGGTCGTGCGGCCTTACGGCACAGCACTGTGGGAAAACATACACGATGAGCTCGATGGCAGGTTTAAAGCCACCGGGCACGAGAATGTAATGATGCCCCTGTTTATACCGGAAAGCTTGTTGCAGAAGGAAAAAGATCATGTGGTCGGCTTTGCCCCGGAAGTTGCTTGGGTGACGCATGGCGGAGATGAGAAGCTGCAAGAGCGTTTATGCATACGCCCGACTTCCGAAACTCTATTTTGTGACCATTACAGTGAGATCATTCAGTCCTACAGGGATTTGCCTAAACTCTACAACCAGTGGTGTTCCGTGGTTCGGTGGGAAAAAACGACCAGACCCTTCCTGCGCACGATGGAATTCTTCTGGCAGGAAGGGCACACCATGCACGAAACAGCTCAGGAAGCCGTTGAGGAAACCATGAAAATGCTCGATGTCTACGCCGAATTTGCAGAAGATTGCCTGGCTATTCCCGTTATCAAGGGTAAAAAGACAGACAACGAAAAATTTGCCGGTGCGGAATCTACTTATACAATAGAAGCCATGATGCACGACGGTAAGGCACTGCAAAGCGGAACGACGCATTATTTCGGCGATGGGTTCAGCAAAGCTTTCAACATTCAGTTTACCGGCCGCGACAACACCCTGCAGTACCCCCACCAGACTTCCTGGGGCATGTCCAGCCGCATCATTGGTGCGATTGTCATGACGCATGGTGACAACAACGGCCTTGTAATGCCCCCGCGTGTGGCACCTGTTCAGGTTGTCGTTTTACCCATTGCGATGCATAAAGAGGGCGTGCTTGAAAAAGCGCAGGCGCTTGCCGAGCGACTTTCCAAGTTCTGCCGCGTAAAACTCGACGACAGCGATAATTCCGCCGGCTGGAAGTTTGCGGAGTATGAAATGAAGGGCGTGCCGCTGCGCTTGGAGATTGGGCCCAAGGACATTGAAAACAACCAATGCGTACTTGTCCGCAGAGATAATAGGGAGAAGTCTTTTGTTTCGCTCGACGAGCTAGAAACAAAAATCCCGGAACTTCTGGATGCGGTCCATCAAGGCCTTTATGAAAAAGCCCTTGCCCGTCGGGAAGAAATGACGTATTCGGTCACGAATTTTGAAGCGATGAAAGAAAACGCCGCTGTGCGCCCCGGTTTCATTAAAGCCATGTGGTGCGGCAGCCCTGCGTGTGAGGACAAACTCAAAGACGAGGCGGGTGTCACATCGCGCTGTATACCCGAGGAGCAGGAAAAAATCAGTGAGAGTTGTGTGTGCTGCGGCAAACCGGCGACGTTAATGCTTTACTGGGGAAAGGCCTATTAAATAAGATATGGTATTAAAGAACGCAACCTTGTACAACGACGATTTTGAACCGCAAATAGCGGATATCCGTCTGGAGGACGGCATCATCGCCGAAATAGGCAGCAATTTAACCGGGGACGACGAACTTGACCTTTCCGGCAAGA
Source organism: Clostridiales bacterium (assembly GCA_012728445.1). Lineage (GTDB taxonomy): Bacteria > Bacillota > Clostridia > Oscillospirales > Acutalibacteraceae > UBA1447. Next base: position 8,209 of record JAAYFA010000004.1, read on the forward strand.
TTATTTTCCCCGGCTTTATCGATATTCATATCCACGGCTGTGACAGGGCTGATATGGCGGATGCCAGCGTAGACTCTCTTCAAAAAATCTCCCTTTACCTCGCACAACACGGAGTCACATCCTTTTGCCCCGCAACCATGACCTTGCCCCGGAAACAGCTCGTCGAGCAGTTTAAAGCGGCGGCAGATTTTATGGGGAAAGAAGACGCCGCATATATGCACGGCGTCAATATGGAAGGGCCTTTCATCGCACTTTCTCAAAAAGGCGCTCAGCCCGCCGAATACATCCGCTTGCCGGATATGGAGGAGTTCAAGCAGCTCCACTCAATTTGCAAAATCAGTCTTGTGGACTTAGCGCCGGAGGTGGAGGGGGCGCTTGAGTTTGCACAGGCGGCGTCCAAGTACTGCGTCGTTTCCCAGGCGCACACCGATGCTGACTTTGAAACGGCCGAGGCAGGTTACAAAAACGGATTTTCGCACGCCACCCATTTATTCAGTGCCATGCCGCCCATCTGGCACAGGGCACCGGGCGCGGTGGTTGCGGCGTTCGATAACGCAACATCATCAGCGGAACTTATTTGTGACGGCATACACGCCCAGCCTTGTATATTACGCATGGCGTTTAAACTTTTAGGGGAAGACAGAAGTGTGGTTGTCAGTGACGCAATGTGCGCTGCCGGTTGCGATGACGGTGAGTTTGAGCTCGGCGGTCAAAAGGTCTTTGTCCGGTGCGGCAAGGCTACCCTCGCCTGTGGGAATTTAGCAGGCAGCACAACAAACATGCACCGGGAATTCCTGAATCTTATTGGTTTTGGCATACCGTTTAAACAGGCGCTCAAGTCCTGCACCATCAACCCCGCAAAGGTTATCGGTGTTGACAGCTTTACCGGCAGTTTAAAAGAAGGTAAGCGTGCCGACATCTTGATTGTCGACGAGTATTTGAGGATTCAAACGGTACTGGTGAAAGGCCGAATCGTTGTAAATTCATAAAAAATGCTAGTTCTATAACAAAAAAGCACACGGGTGAAAAATCACCCATGTGCTTTTTATAAATATTGGATTATTCCGCTGTAACTTCTACCACACAGTCTACGTCGTCATCGCACGAGCATGAAACATAGTTTTCTTCGATATCAATGCAGTTTTTGCGATCCAAAAACGCTGTTACGGCAAAATAAATGCCTGCGACAGCACCCGCGACCGCCAAGATGATTCCAACGATTTTAAAAACTTTTTTTAATGTACACATAAAC
>JAAYFA010000053.1 GCA_012728445.1 Clostridiales bacterium
TCAAATTAGGCAAAGCGGAAAAACGCAGCTTAATCTTCATGCTCGCAACGCTTTTCTTCCTTTTTGCCGGCGCCAACTCCATTCAAACTTTCTTCGCCCTTTTTGCGGCGGAAGTGCTCGATAAAACAACGGCCCAAGCGACCCTCATGCTCGGTGTTTTCGGCTTGGCTTCCCTTGCAACGGCCATCCCCGCAGGCAAGCTCGGTACCAAATACGGGCGAAAAAAGATGATTCTCGTAGGCCTTACCGGTTTTATTGTCATGTTTTCGCTGTATGCCATCACCCAGCAAATGTGGCTGATGTGGCCGGCACTGGTCATCGGCGGTATGTCGAATATGTTTATCACCGTCAACACGTTGCCCCTTGTACTGGAAATTGGTGGGCTCGAAAAAGTCGGTAAGTTTACCGGGTATTACTATACGGCTACATTCTCGGCACAGGTTGCCGCCCCGATTATTTATGGTATTGTCAGAGTTCTGTACGGCACGTATATGTCCTTGTTCGTTTTCTGCCCGATATGCTTTGTCCTCTCCCTTCTTTGTGTGTTGCAAGTCCGCCACGGTGAGGCAATACCCGAAGATATTCTTAAGGAAGCGGCGATGAGTGACAATTAATCGGAAATGGGTAGACCATCAGTAAACTAGCTGCGGAGGTAAAAATGTCGGAAAAACAAAAAGTGAATTATTTTAAAACCTTTCTTATCGGCTGTGGGTTTTTGGGGAGCATGGTTGCTTGGACGATATATGACCCCTACGTTTCAAAACTTTTAAGCGAAAAATTAACAGACTCAGTATTTATTTCAAACCTTGGTGCGAACTTGGCGGCAAAATATCCTTTCCTGCTGGAGTTTATGACAGCCCAGGGTGAGGATATCACAGCCGTCGGCGGCGGATTTACCTTAGTGCCGCTGTTCGTTGGTATTGTGATGACCTTTGATAATATTTTCGGCGTTATCTTTCAGCCACTTTTCGGCAGGCTGTCGGACCGCACACATACTCGATTCGGCAAACGCCGCCCCTATGTTTTTATTTTCGCACCGCTATCGGCGGCGATGTTTATCCTCATCCCGCGTATGCCAACCGTGCCGGCGCTGATGGCTTGCATTATAGCATTTGTATTCTTTATGTCTTTGTGGCGGTCGCCCGTCATGTCGCTCATGCCGGATTTAACACCCCCACATCTGCGCAGCGAGGCCAACTCCGTTATCAGTATCACCGGGGGACTGGGCGCCGCCATCGCCTTGGTATCCGGCACCGTTTTAGCGGCCGTTTTTGGTTTCGACACGTCTAAAAATGAGGAACGCCCGGCGGTGTTCATTTTGGGCGCCGTGATGATTATCATCGGCACACTCGTTATCGCATTTTTTGTCAAGGAAAAAGACAGTCGCCTTCAGCAAACGGCGACACACACCGTTGCCGATTTGAAAGCGTCCAAGAAAAAAGAACACGAAAAACTCAAAGCCATGAAGCTGGACAAGCCGGGCAGAAGAAGCCTTTTGTTCATGATGGCCGCCTTGTTTTTCCTTTTCATCGGTACAAACTCCGTCACGACATTCTTCGCTCTTTTTGCGGCTGAAGTTCTCGGTAAGACGACCGCAGAGGCCACGTTCATGCTGGGCGCTTTTCTGGGTTCCGGTCTTGTCGGCGCGATTCTTGCCGGCAAATGGGGCAAAAAATACGGCCGCAAAAAAGTTATCATCGGCGGTTTATGCTCCTTCATTCTTATATTCGGCGCATTCGCCATCACAAAATACATGTGGCTGATTTGGCCGGCGCTTGTTATCGGCGGGGCGTCCGCTATGTTTATCAACGTCAATACCCTGCCGCTCGTTTGGTCTATCGGCGGCACCCAGCAGGTGGGGACCTTTACCGGTTATTATTACACCGCCACTTTTTCCGGTCAAGTTGCGGCCCCGATTCTTTACGGGGTTGTGCGGGTGATGACCGGTACCTATATGTCTTTGTTTGGCTTTTGCGTAATTGCTTTCATTTTCTCGCTGATGTGCGTGTCGCAAGTACGCCACGGGGAAGCCGTTCCGGAAGAGATGACGCAGGACGCACTGCTCGAAAGCTAATCGTATTCGGCAAATTGATTATCGGAGGAAAATTATGTCAAGCATTATTCAAATCAAAGGGTTAAGCAAATCCTATGGCAGTCAGCAGGTGCTCGACGATTTATCTGTTGATTATGAGCCGGGCCAGTTTATCGGGCTGCTCGGGCCCAACGGCTGTGGAAAAACGACGCTGATTAAAATTCTCACGGGCCTTATCAATGACTACAAGGGTGAGGTCTTGATTGACGGGCACAAGCCGGATGTTCATACAAAGAACATCATCGCCTATCTGCCGGAAAAATCCTACCTCGCGGACTGGATGCGCCCGGTGGACACCATCAAATACATGGCGGATTTTTATGCGGATTTTGACAGCGAAAAAGCCATAAAAATGTTGGATACTTTCAAGTTACCACCCAAACAAAAAATAAAATCCATGTCCAAAGGCATGCAGGAAAAACTGCAGTTGCTTCTTGTCGTTTGCCGTAACGCAAAGCTTTATGTTTTGGATGAACCCATCGGCGGTGTTGACCCCGCGGCCAGAGCTTTTATTCTGGACGTGATTTTGAAAAACCTACCACAAGGTTCAACGGTGTTGATTTCGACTCATTTAATCCATGATGTGGAAGGCGTTTTCGACAGGGTTCTGATGATTGGCAACGGCAAGGTTTTAAGAAACGAAAAAGTTCATGCCGGGCTCATGGGCGAGCAAACAATAGAAGATGTCTTTAAGGAGGTGTTCAGCTATGCTTGGTAAGCTCATAAAAAACGAGTTTAAAATCAGCGCGAATTCGATACTGAATATTTATTTGGCCGCCGCCATAACGATTGTCATCATGTTGCTTTCCTATTTTACAAAGATAACATGGATCAGCACACTGAGCACCGTGGCGTTACTCGCCATCAGCGGTATCGCCGTACTCATCACCCTTGTCGCCGTGGTTTCAAACTTCTACAAAACCCTTTACGGCGCACAAGGCTACCTCAGCTTTACCCTGCCGGTCAAAAGCGGTCAGCTCCTCGCGTCCAAGGCCATCGTTTCCTTCGCATGGATACTGCTGAGCTATATTATGGCCGTCGCCATTTGGGTGGGTGTTTATTTTTACGCCGCCGCCAAAATAGGGCAGGACAGAATAACAACCATCAAAACGCTTCTGCAGTTGTTCGAAGGCGTGCCGGGCGAAAAAGCAATCAAACAGCTTTTAATTTTCGCCTGTGTTTTAGTTTTCGCGCAGATAGCCGTTTTTATTGCGGAAATCTATTTCGCCATTACGCTGGCAAACACGAAAACCTTCCAAAAGATGGGCATGGTATCCGCCATTTTCATTTTCTTTGCGATCTTCATTGTGATGCAAATTATAATCGGCATACTCACGAGCTATGTGCCGATTGCGCTGACCGTCGGCGTCGATGGCCTTATGCTTTCTTTCGAGCAGTCTATGGTGAATTATACCGGTGGAATTTCGATTGGCGTGACGGGCTTTATTTTTCAAATAATTGCCGCCACCGGCTTGTTCGCGGGCACGGCTTATCTGATGAAAAACAAGGTCAATATAAAGTGACCTTGTTCAAACCATAGCATAAAACCTCAATGGAAAACGAGGTGAACACGATGCAAAAAATCGGCATATTCGGCGGAGCATTCAATCCGCCGCACAAGGGACATGTACGGCTTGCCTGCGATTTTGCGGACAGGCTGTCTCTGTCTAAAGTGCTGGTGATTCCGTCCTTTATCCCTCCGCATAAAAGCGCCGCCTCGCTTGCCGGGGCAGAGGACAGGCTTGCAATGTGCCGCCTTGCGTTTGGCGGGGACGAGCGTTTTGTCATCAGCTCAATAGAAATTGACAGAAAAGGCAAAAGTTATACCTACGATACGTTAAAGACAATCAAAGAACAAAATCCTGATGCCGCGCTTTATTTGATTGTCGGTTCGGATATGTTCTTGTCTTTTGGCACCTGGCACCGTTACAAAGAGATTTTAGAAATTTGCACCCTTTGTACCGCTGCGAGAGAAACGGAGCACTCTCTTGCGGACAATCCTTATAAAGCCATTGTGTCCGACCTGCCGGCGTTGCATCTTAATTCAACCAAGCTCAGAGCCATGCTTAAAAACGGTGAAGATGTAAAAAGCTATGTAGGAGAAAAAGTTGCCGCATACATTAATGATAGGGGGCTGTACCGTGATTGATTTAGAAAAGATCGCTCGTGAAAAACTTTCGCCTTACCGGTTTGAGCATACACTGCGCGTTGTCGACACAGCACGGGAGCTTGCCCAAAAGTACGGCGCGGATACCCGCAAGGCAAACATCGCGGCGTTTTTGCATGACGTTATGAAGGACGCCACACAGCTCGAGCAGTTGAATGTGATCGAAAAATCTGGTATAATACTCACCTGCGTTGACACGATAAATCCCCCCATATGGCACTCAATAGCGGGGGCGGCCTACCTGCGGGAGGAACTTGGTATTACAGACGAAGACGTTTACAATGCCGTGTATTACCACACCACCGGTAGGGCGGGGATGAGCGTGCTTGAAAAAGTGATTTACGTGGCGGATTACACATCGGCCGACAGAAGCTATAAAGACGTGGACGAAATGCGCCGCCTCGCAGGCGAAAGTTTAGAAGATGCGATGCTTTTTGCCCTTGAGTTCTGCATCACAAAACTGGCAAAGGCTCGTCAGGTGATTCACCCCAACGGCGTGGCGTGCTATAATGAACTGTTGATGGAAAAAGCAAACAAAACGCAAACTGAATAAATAAATTTTGGAGGAAAACTATGACATCAAAGGATTTGGCGCGTGAAATAGTAAAGATTTTAAATAGTAAAAAGGCGGAAAATATTAAGGTGGTTCAGACGGCGGAACTCACGATCATCGCGGACCATTTTGTTATCGCCTCGGGCACATCGAGCACCCACACGAAGTCCCTTGCGGATGATTTGGACTTTGAGATGTCAAAGCTTGGTGTTGAGCCTTTGCATATTGAAGGCAGGGCGACCGGATGGACACTCTTGGACTACAACTCTGTTCTGGTGCATGTTTTTGATGAAAAAAGCCGCGATTATTACAATCTGGAACGCTTGTGGCCGGATGCGGACTTGATGGATATTTCGGACATATTGACAAATTAAGGTGGCTGGCACGATGGAAAATTATAATTTTAAAAAGTTGGATAAAAAATGGCAGGATCGCTGGGAGGAAACCGGCGTTTTCTGTGCCAAGCAGGATTATACCCTGCCGAAGTTTTACTGTTTAGTGGAGTTCCCGTACCCCTCGGGGCAGGGACTGCATGTTGGGCATCCGCGCTCTTATACTGCACTGGATGTTGTCGCACGTAAAAAACGGCTGCAGGGCTACAATGTGCTTTACCCCATGGGCTGGGATGCCTTTGGTTTGCCGACGGAAAATTATGCTATTAAGAACCGCGTCCACCCGGCAACGGTGACGTGCGCCAACATTGCCAGGTTCAAGCAACAGCTGCAGTCGTTGGGCTTTTCGTTTGACTGGAGCCGTGAGATTAACACCACAGACCCGAGCTATTATAAATGGACGCAGTGGATCTTTTTACAGTTATTCAAGCACGGCTTAGCGTATAAAAAAGAAATGTCTGTCAATTGGTGCATCTCCTGCAAATGCGTGCTGGCCAATGAGGAAGTTGTCGGCGGCGTGTGTGAGCGTTGCAGCAGTGAGGTTGTCCGCAAGGTGAAAAGCCAGTGGATGCTCAAAATTACCGAGTACGCTCAGCGGCTCAACGACGATTTGGACGATTTGGACTTTATCGACCGTGTCAAAACACAGCAGCGCAACTGGATTGGCCGCTCCACCGGTGCGGAGGTTGATTTTACCGCAAGCACCGGCGACACGATTTCCGTTTACACCACCCGGCCGGACACACTTTTTGGCGCAACGTACATGGTTATTTCGCCCGAGCATGAGCTGATAAAAAAGTGGGCTTCTTTAATTGCCAACATGGACGAGGTGAACGCCTATATTGAGGAGTGCTCAAAAAAATCCGACTTTGAGCGCACGGAGCTCAACAAAGACAAAAGCGGTGTGTGTCTCCAAGGCGTACACGCTATAAATCCTGTGAACAACGAAAATATCCCGATATTTATTTCCGACTATGTGCTTGTTTCCTATGGTACGGGTGCCATTATGGCGGTGCCGGGGCACGACACAAGGGACTGGGAATTTGCCCGTAAATTTGATCTCCCTATCATAGAGGTCGTAAAAGGCGGCGATATAGAGCAAGAAGCCTATCTCGATTGTGAAACGGGTGTTATGGTAAACTCCGGCTTTTTGACAGGCATGAGTGTGGAAGACGGCAAGGCCGCCATCACCAAATGGCTTGACGAACAGGGCAAAGGGCACGCAAAAGTCAACTTCAAACTACGCGACTGGATTTTTTCGCGCCAGCACTACTGGGGCGAACCCATTCCAATCGTTCACTGTGACAAATGCGGTTATGTACCGATCCCCGAGGATCAATTGCCCCTTGAGCTGCCTTATGTTGAAAATTATGAACCCACGGACAGCGGGGAGTCCCCCTTGGCCCACTTGACCGATTGGGTCAACACCGTTTGCCCCGGCTGTGGCGGCCCCGCGAAGCGCGAGACCGACACCATGCCCAACTGGGCCGGCTCCTCTTGGTATTTCTTGCGTTACTGCGACCCGTTCAACGACAAGGCAATAGCCTCTAAGGAAGCCTTGGCGTATTGGACCCCCGTCAACTGGTACAACGGCGGCATGGAACATACCACCCTGCATTTACTATACAGCCGTTTTTGGCACAAATTCCTTTTTGATATCGGTGTGGTGCCAACGAGCGAACCCTATCTAAAGCGCACGAGCCATGGCATGATACTGGGGGAAAACGGCGAAAAAATGTCCAAATCCAGGGGCAATGTGGTCAACCCCGACGATATCGTTCATGAATACGGTGCGGATACCATGCGCCTTTATGAAATGTTCATCGGCGACTTTGAAAAAGCCGCCCCGTGGAACTCCTCCAGCATCAAAGGCTGCAAACGCTTTGTTGAGCGCGTATGGTCATTGATGGAAATTTGTGTAGGCGGCGATAAGTATCGCCCGGAACTGGAAACGGTTATGCACCAAACCATTAAAAAAGTGACCGAGGATGTGGACAACCTAAAGGGCAATACCGCAATTGCCGCCATGATGACATTGATCAACCGGATTTACGAAACAGACAAGGTAACGCAGGGAGAATATAAAACGCTGCTTGTTATGCTCAACCCCTTTGCCCCCCATGTAACCGAGGAAGCGTGGGAAAAAATGGGCTACGGTGGAGCGGTCACCGCACAAAAATGGCCCGTGTACGACGAAGAAAAGTGCAAAGAGGACACCGTTGAAATTGTCGCGCAGATAAACGGAAAAGTCAGAGCAAAGCTTGTCGTACCCATGGATATAGAAGCCGAGCTTGCCATATCCCAAGCCAAGGAGCAAGAAAACGTAGCCCGGGCTTTAGAGGGCATGAGCATTGTCAAAGAAATTTATGTTAAGGGCAAGCTTGTGAACATAGTGGTAAAGCCGCTAAGTTAGCGGGCACAACACAAGGGTCGGCAGACAGTATTTTGACAAAAATTCTAATACAAAATCACTCTTCACAGGGTGGTGGTTTTATGGGCAAACGCATGGTCGAGGGTTTCTGCGTACACAATCGCCTGAAAGTCATTTTTCATAATTTTCCTGGGTTTCGCAAATAATCTCATTGGTCGGCGGTTGACAAATGGTATTATATCGTTGTATAATAGTGTTTAACCATAGAAAATACCCCTGCATAAGCGGAGGGAGGGAATATGAATGAGTGAAATTAGAGTTAAAGACAATGAGTCTTTGGACAGTGCCCTGCGTCGCTTTAAAAAGCAAACTTCAAGGGACGGCACGATTCAAGAGGTTCGCAAGAGGGAAGCCTACGAGAAACCTTCCGTAAAGAGAAAGAAGAAGTCCGAGGCGGCTCGTAAACGCAAATTCAAGTAAGCACAATCACGAAAGCGGGCGGTAGCCAGCTTTTTCTTTGAAAAATTTGCTTGAAGGGCGGAGGAAAACGTGAATTTAGAAAAGTTGATTGCGGCCCTTCCCGGCGATATTGACGGCGTGCTCATCGAATCACCGGAAAATAGGCGCTATTTTACCGGCTTCCCCTCAAGTGCCGGCATTCTGCTTGCCGCCAAACAGGGTAGCGTGTTCTTGACAGACAGCCGGTATATTGAAGCGGCACACAACGAGATTGATTGTTGCGAAGTTATGGAACTAAAGGGGCAGGAAGAACAGTTGCCGGCCCTTGCCAAAAAGCTCGGTTGCAGCTGCCTTGCCGTTGAAACAAGCAGAACGACCTTTGCCCGGGTGGGCAAACTTAAAAAAATGCTCGGTGATATCCGCCTTTTTGAAGGTCCCGCTATCGACAAGTTTATAGGGCATCTGCGCGAACAGAAAAGCGCACAAGAAGTTAACAAAATAAAAGCGGCCCAGCGGATAACGGAACTTGGTTTTGACCATATTGCCCGGTTTATTAAAGCGGGCATGACGGAGCGCGAAATCGCTTTGGAGCTCGACTTTTTTATGCTTAAAAATGGTGCGGAAGCACTAGCTTTTGACACCATTGCCGCCTCCGGCGTCAACACCTCAAAGCCCCACGCAGTCCCTTCCGACAAAAAAGTCGAGGCCGGCGATTTCATCACGCTTGATTTTGGTGCCACGGTGGATGGCTATCGCAGCGATATGACACGCACCTTAGCACTCGGAAGAGTCAGCGAAAAACAAAAGTTGGTCTATCAAACCGTGCTTGCGGCGCAGGCTGCGACGCTCACGATTCTCAAGCCCGGTGTAACTTGCAAAGCGGCAGATGCCGCGGCGCGTGATGTTATCGAAAACGCCGGTTTCGGCAAATATTTCGGTCATGGCACGGGGCACGGTGTCGGTATAGAAGTTCATGAAGGCCCCACTCTTTCCCCAATCAGCAGCGATATACTTGAAGCAGGCAATGTCGTTACCGCGGAACCCGGGATTTACCTGCCCGGTGAATTCGGTGTGCGTATTGAGGATATGGCGCTGATAACACCACAGGGACACGAGAATTTGACAAGCAGCCCGAAAGAATTGACGGTAGTTCGGGGCTGAGTAGAGCGATTGAGCAATGGCTGAGTAGTAGCTGAGCAATCGCTCACCTATCGTTAACCCATCGTTCACCCATTGTTAACCCGTCATTCAAAAATAACACTTGAATTGTGCCTATTAATAGGTTAGAATAGCGTTGCAATCAACTAGACATCAAAGGAGTTTTATTATGATTTCTGCAGGCGACTTTCGCAATGGCGTTACCTTTGAGATGGAAGGGAACGTTTACCAAATCATTGAGTTCCAGCACGTAAAACCGGGCAAAGGTGCTGCATTCGTCAGAACAAAAATGCGCAACGTCATAGTTGGTTCGGTCGTTGACCACACCTTCAACCCGAACGAAAAATATCCGACGGCATTTATTGAACGCAGAGACATGCAGTATTCATACAACGACGGCGATCTATATTACTTTATGGACCCCGAAAGTTATGAGCTTGTACCCGTCAATGCCGGCGAGCTATCGGACAACTTCAAGTTCGTTAAGGATAACGAGACGTGCAAGATTCTCGCTTACAAAGGCAAAGTCTTCGGTGTGGAGCCGCCGAACACCGTTACCCTTACAATCACCAAAACGGACCCCGGCTTTAAGGGCGACACAGCAACGAACGCCACCAAACCCGCCACGCTCGAAACAGGCGCTCAAGTCAGAGTGCCGCTGTTTATAGACGAAGGCGAAACGATCATTGTTGACACACGCACAGGTGAATATCTCAGCAGAGCATAAATAGCACAAATAATTTTTAGGAGGAAAAAGCAATGACAGTAACAGAAAAGGCCGCGTATTTAAGAGGTTTGGCAGAGGGCTTGAACATGGAAGCCGACGCACCGACAACAAAACTTTTCAACGCGATTATCGATTTACTTGACGACTTGGCATTGACCGTTGCCGACCTTGAGGACAGCGTAGAAATTCTTAACGAGCAGGTTGACGCAGTTGACGAGGATTTGGACGAGCTGGAAAGCTTTGTCTACGACGAGTATGACGATGATGAGTATGACGAAGACGACGATTTTTTCGAAGTGGAATGCCCCAGCTGCAACGAAGTAGTTTGTGTTGACGAAGGCATTTTGGAAGAAGGCAGCATCAACTGCCCGAACTGCAACGAGCTTTTGGAGTTTGAAATTGACTGCGATTGCGAAGATTGCGAAGAAGACGACTAAGTAAACCACAAGTTTAAAACAGGGCAGGCGTTTTTCGCCTGCCCTTGATTATTAAGAGGGTTATAGTCGGGATTAGTATAAGGTGAGTGTATAAATATGGATTTAACCGAAAAGACTGTAGAACAAAAATACATCTATAAAGGCAAGGTTGTCACCCTGCGCGTGGATAGTGTTGAGCTGCCCAACGGCAAACCCGGCAGCCGGGAGGTGATTGAACACCGGGGTGCTGTTGCTGTCGTTCCATTGACCGATGAGCGAGAGCTTGTCCTTGTGCGTCAATACCGCTACCCCTTCAGCAGCACCGTGTGGGAAATCCCCGCCGGCAAACTGGACCCCGGCGAAACACCGCTGGAATGCGGCAAACGCGAGCTGCTCGAAGAAACGGGTGCAACCGCGCAAAACTATATCGATTTGGGGCTCTATTACCCGACCCCCGCCTATTGCTGTGAACAAATCCACCTCTTCGGCGCCACCGGTTTAACATTCACCGCCCAAAGCCTTGACGAGGATGAGTTTTTGGAAGTCAAAAAGTTCCCGCTGGAACAGGTTGTCGAGATGATAAAGCATAACGAAATTCCCGACGGCAAAACACAAGCGGCGGTGCTGAAGCTTCATCTGTTAATAAAAACTGATGGGATAAAATATTTATGATTATTTTAGCGTCCGCCTCCCCCCGAAGGCAGGAACTGATGAAAATCGCAGGACTTGATTATAAGGTCTGCGTCGCCGAGGGCGAGGAGCACCTTGACCCTGCGCTGTGTCCTGCCGACGCAGCAATGGCACTCGCCGGGCAAAAAGCGCACGAAGTGGCAAAAAAATACCCGCACGACTGTGTAATCGGTGCGGATACCATTGTGGTGTTAATCGATAAAGTTTTAGGCAAACCGAAGGACGAGGCCGATGCTGTCGCCATGCTAAAACTTCTTTCCGGCAGGGAGCACACGGTGTATACCGGTGTCTGTATTATAAAAGATGCAAAAGAAACCTGCTTTGCCGAATCCAGCAAGGTGGAGTTTTACCCGCTTGAAGTGGAAGAGATAGAAGCCTATGTCGCCTCCGGCGAGCCAATGGACAAAGCCGGCGCCTACGGCATTCAAGGCTTGGGCTGCGTGTTGGTTAAAAAAATCGAGGGCGACTATTTTAACATCATGGGCTTCCCGATTGCGAAGGTTGCTCGAACGTTAAGAGCGATGGGTTGCTAAACCGTTCATCTGCCCCATCGGTGTAGGGGACGGCGTCCGTTGTATGAATAGGATTATCTACCCCAAAAGGCTGCCGTCGTCGGCTTTTTTTATTTATACCAATCCCAATTATAAAACCTTTCAAAATTCAAGCAAAAACCTTTGATTTATGGGTTTTTGTGCCGAATTTTGAGTTAGCTTTAATGAGGGATTAGCATTACTGCTGATCTTCCAATGATTTTGAATATCCTGTATTTATTGCACATGTCAATGCAACGTGAGCAGAACAGTGTCATTTATTGCACATGTAACGATTGATTAGCTGTAAGACCACCTCTCAGTCATCCGCAGATGACGATGTCGCTCTGTGGTCATAGGGGAGCCAAGAAAGAGGAGTCCCCATGCTTGCCTCTCCTGGGTCAGGAGAGGTGTCTGCGCACAGACGGAGAGGTCGTATCCGCCCGTGCTATATCTCCAAAACCATCTCATCGCTCATAATCTCCACCCGCTCCCCCATAACTGCCTTGATTCCTGCGTGCATTTCCTCAAAGCTGTCGAGTATTTTGCGCCCGTGGTGGATGAACAGCAGCTTTTTCGGGCAGTCGGGATGATTCACCAACTCTTTAGTAAAATCAACGGGATGATGGTGCCCCGTTTCCATCAGCAAAATATCACACTGTGGGTGGAGCAGGGGGGCAAAATCTTCAAATCCATTTGTGTCACCGGAATAAACAATCCGCTTGCCCTCTGCCTCAATTAAAAAGCCGAAAGAACGCCATTTTTCGCCTTGCTTAAGCTGCTTTTTAATGAGCCGGTTGTGTAGCGCCGTTACCCGAAAGCCGTCCTCTTCAAAAACAATGCCGTCCGCATATTCCCGTGCATCTATAGAGAAGTTACATTGGAAACCACCCTCGGTGTAAGCA
>JAAYFA010000278.1 GCA_012728445.1 Clostridiales bacterium
AAAATGCACAGATGACTATTGACACAAAAAGGTTGGTTCTTCTCAACGGTATCCCTCAGGAAACCCCGCGTAAACTGCTTGGTGAATTTCAGGCTGTTGTTTTTTCTCCATCTTCTCTCGCTGTCGTTCAGGACGGCCCTTCGGAGAGACGGAGATTTTTAGACATTGCCATTAGTTTAATCAGCCCAAATTATGCCTGCCTTGTCTCGAGATATATCAAAGTCATGGCACACCGAAACGCGTTGCTCAAGCAGATTTCGGAAAAAAGAGGCAATCAGCAGATGTTGGATATTTTAGATGAAGAAATTTCGCGTATAGGTGCAAAAATATTAATTTATAGGCTTCGGTACATCGACCAGGTTTCCAAAATCACGACAGAAATTTATTCGGGCATATCTTCGGGCAGGGAGACGCTGTCTATCGAGTACCTGCAAAGCTTTAAATCGGAAACCTGTGATGAAAAAACATTAAGAGATGCCATGCTTTTTTCACTCGAAAAAAGCAGACAGGCGGATATCAGGCGGCAGACGACCGGTGCCGGCCCGCATAAAGACGATATTTTTTTTGAAATTAACGGTCTTTGCGCGAGAACGTATGGTTCCCAAGGACAACAGCGTTCCTGCGCACTTGCGCTTAAACTGGGTGAGGCGGCCGTTTTGCGCGACAGTAGCGGCGAACAGCCGATTGCCCTACTGGATGATGTAATGAGCGAGCTAGACAGCGTTAGGCAGGGATTCTTGCTGGAATACCTGGAAGGCTGGCAAGTCTTTATTACTTGCTGCGACCCGTCCATCCTCTCCCGCGTAAACACCGGAAAAATCTTCGAGGTGAAAGCCGGGCAGATAGCTTCGGTTTAGTAAAGCAATAGAGAAGCACGTCTCTGCCGCGAGAAGCAGTGGAAAAGCAATAGGAGTTACGATCGTTTAAAAAGTCTAATTCTAAAAGTAGGTTCTCGCTTCGTCGCTCCCCTATCGCTTTCCCGAGAGCCGGCCCAACAGGGCTCTTTTGCTTCCTCCACGGCTTCTCCATCGTTTCTCAAATACATGAAGGAGATGAATCCATGTACCTCCATCTGGGCCAAGATACGGTCGTTGCTTTTGACGAAATCATTGGCATTTTTGATTTGGATACCTCCACGGTTTCAAAAACAACCAGGGATTACCTGAAAAGGGCGGAGCAAAGCGGACTGGTTGTTAATGTCAGCATGGAGTTGCCGAAATCATTCACGGTGTGTAAAGACGCCCAAAATAAAACGACGGTTTATATTTCGCAGATATCCTCCGCCACACTGTTAAAAAGAACCGGGTTCATTCAAGGGCTTTCGAATCTTTAAACATTAAAAACACAAAAAAATATGGGGGCAGGTTTTAACCTGCTCCCATTAATGTTTGCCAAAAAGCCTTCCTTTAGTCCTCGTCCACGGTCCATGTTAAGTTGTAGGTGATCGTGCTGTCGTACCGGAGGTTCAGGGGAACGGTACCCATGCCTTCGAGTGTACCGGTGCCTGTGACGCTTGATACCGCATTTGCGTTGAGGTAATAGGTAACCGACAAAACTTCGTCGGTTGCACGGTCAACACTGCATTTGATGAAAGAGCCGGTATAAGTTAAATCCAAAGAATCTACCTTGATATAGTCGGCGGCCTTTTCAAACTCAGTTAATATTGCGGCTTTGTCCGTAAGGTCAAATGCTTTGCCGTGGGCACTCGTGAGTGGCAGCGCATCTTTTTCATCCGCCAAACGTATGGTAATTTCATACGTTTTCAGGGCTTCCAGGCAGTTGGCGTATCGGACATCATTCACGGTAAGTTTGCTGCCCCAACTTTGCCCCTTCACCGGGAAAATATCGGTTAAGTCATCGCCAAATTCGGCGCCGTCCGCCTTGGTATTCAGCATGTACTTTTTAATGGTTGGTATCGCTGCTTTTAATTTTGCATTATCGCTTTCGATATCGTGGATATTTTTGGAAACTTTGACCTCTACAGCAGGCTTGCCGGCTTTTACGGCGTCCATGACAAGGTTAAAATACGCAATGGCTTCTGTACTTGTCCGAGGCTGTTCGGTTTTGCTGATAACGGGAGGTTCCGTTGTGGTCACTTCTGTCGTTTCCTCATTGCTACCGTTGCAAGCAGCCAGCGAAAACACCAAGGAAAGTGCAAAGACAGCCGCTACTAATTTTTTGATCGTTTTCTTCATGTTTTTTCTCCCTTCAAATGAAAGCAATTTTCCGACAGTTTTTTGTGTTGCTTTGTTTGCCGGTTAAGATTAGCTAGATTATATCATACATGTTCAAAACATAAAAGTAAAATCGAATAAACTCGGTTAAAAAACTAATAACTCTCTTTTAAGCCTTGTTCATCATACAAAAATGCTGCTTCGAGTAAAATGTTAAGACCTGCCTCAATGCTTTTGGGCTCTAAAATATCTGCAGTATCACGACGGGTATGATAGTAACGAGGCGGTGCCGGGTCCATAGAGGCAAGCGTTGCAGCAAAAAGGCCGGCTTGGGAAATGGCCGCAGCATCCGAAGCGCCAAAGAAAACGGGTTTATAGGGGAGGTCTATGCCGGCGGTTGCGCCGGCTTGCTTAATCAAGGCACAAACCCTCTTGTCATTTTGTACGGTACTGGAAAGGTCACGGTCATAGATAGCGATGAAATCGAGATCCTTGAGGGTGTCCGAATTACAAAAAACAGTTTCAATTTCTTGACATTCTTTGAGATGCCGTTTGCTATATGCCTTCGCACCGCGAAGCCCCACTTCTTCCGAACCGGTTGTTAAAACACGAACCTCTGTATGTTCAAAGCGGATGTTGTTTGCCTGCATAAATTTCGCTACGGCAACGGAGGCAATGGCACCGGTCAGGTTGTCGATGGCGCCTATAACCGTTAATTTATTGTTGATGAAGAAGGAAAATGTAAAAAACAGTGGGATAAAGCCGAGAAAAATAAAGCTCAATACTTTTAAAAATTTGTCATCACCATACATAGAAAGCGATGGATTGAACCCTTGCCCTTTAATAATGGCGATGGTTGGAAGAGCAAGCCCTATGACAAAGCCGACGACGGCCATAACAATAACACTCGTCAAAAGTTTTGCTCCGCCGAGGTGTGTAAAGCGCCACTCCTGAGAGGAGTCAATATGACCGGAGAAAATAATGCGCCGTTTGACTTCGCCCGTCGGCTTTCTAATACCGACAACATTTCTTGAAGTTTTCTTTTTGAATAGCGGATCTAACATCTCTTTATACAAGATAAATTCCCCAACAACAAAAGAAAGACAAACAAGAGTGATGGCAAGCGAAACAACCCCTAAACCGAAAAAGAAGAGAATGGCAGCAACAATCATTAAATAGCTGCAAATCGAAACCCAGCTCAAAAAGGCTTTTGGGTGTACGGAAAATTCTTCAATACTGACCGTGTCACAGCAGCTTTCCAGTTCTTTGCTCACAAATTCCTGAGCCTTTTTTTCACTGTCGCCGCCCGGCGCACGGGGCCCGATGTTTTTGCAGATGTTCTTGATGGTTTTAACGGTGTAATTGGTACTTTCCCTTAGCTTTGAGGGGTAATTTTTTACGCTTTCTTTGGCTTTCATTATAGTCTCCTAATTTCATTTATTTATTGGCATTTGACTTTACAGTCAAAAGATAATACAATTTATTTATACAAAAATTCGCGCAACGTATACGTACAAAGTGAAAAAACGAGGAAAAGTGAAGGAGATACGCAATGGGCAAATCATCAAAAATTCTTTCGACATTTCTTATCGCGGTGATCGTATTGAGCGCAGGCGGTTTTTTTGCGTCATTCAATCACGGTAAAAAGAATGAAACGAAAACAACGGCCTCGTCGTTATCAAGTACCCGTGAACAAGCCGATACAACAAATAAAACCACGCAATCAAGCAAAACAATGAGTGAAGAAGAAACCGTGCAAACGATTCTCACCACCACAACAAAGACTGCAACCAAAACCGAGCCCACAAAAGCCACAACGATACTCGAAACGGGCTATCCTTTTAGTTACACCGGTATAAACCCGGTTATGACAAACCTTGCGCCCGAAAATTGGAATTTAATACTTATCAACGCCAATTATTATATACCTGAAAGCTATAACTTTAAATTGGCCACCGCTGTGGAGGGCTACCCCGCAAAGCTTGACGCAAGGGCTGCGGTATAC
>JAAYFA010000356.1 GCA_012728445.1 Clostridiales bacterium
GGCATGAAAGCATTGATATAACATTCCGGTATGCACATCTGTTTCCATCAAACCAGGTCGAAATGGCACAAAGATTAAACATTGAGGGAGGAGAATTGTAATGTCAGAAAAAGCATTAGACCATCAAGGGCGTTGGCGCAGCCATACAATCGCGTTCAGAATCTCGCCGGAGGAAAATGACGATTTAAACACGCGGGTAAAATTGTCGGGTCTTACAAACCAAGATTATATTATCCGGAGGGTTCAATGTCGTGATGTAGTTGTGCAGGGCAATCCTCGTGTCCACAAGGCTTTACGCAATCAGCTTGCAGCGGTGCTTGAAGAATTGCAACGCATTGAATCCGGCAATCAGATTGATAATGATTTGAAGGGTATGATTCGATTGATAACCGCCACAATGGATGGGCTAAAGGAGGAATGCCCATGAGAACAGAAAAGGAAATGACCGCCCCTAACCCATCTGTTAGCGCAGACGGAGGACAGTCATTCAATGTATTAACTAA
Source organism: Clostridiales bacterium (assembly GCA_012728445.1). Taxonomy (GTDB): domain Bacteria; phylum Bacillota; class Clostridia; order Oscillospirales; family Acutalibacteraceae; genus UBA1447. The sequence goes on from JAAYFA010000356.1 coordinate 504, forward strand.
CAATAGTATATCCGAAAACATTGATGATTTCAAGCCTTCTGAGAAATCTTTTGAGGAAATGCAACGTGAAATGTTTCGCATGATGGATCCGTCGTATCTCAAAACCGTTTCCATGAGCGAGCTATATGAAACTGTTTATCAAAGCAAACCGCCGATCATTGACGGTTTGATCTACCCCGGAACCCATCTATTTGTCGGTGCGCCAAAAACAGGCAAGAGCTTTTTTGTGGCACAACTTGCATATCATGTCAGCACCGGGATTCCGTTATGGGATTATCCCGTCCGCAAAGGTACGGTATTGTATTTGGCATTAGAGGACGATTATAAGCGGCTGCAGGGACGGCTCTTTCGGATGTTCGGAACGGATAGCACCAAGGATTTGCACTTTTCTGTTTCAGCCAAGCATATCGGAGATGGACTGGACGAACAGCTTCAAGGATTCGTGCAGGAATATCCCGATACAAATTTGATAATCATCGACACTCTGCAAAAGGTGCGTGAGATGAGCGTCGACAAATTCAGTTATGCCAGCGATTATGATGTTATAACTCGACTAAAGAATTTTGCCGACCAGCAGGGCATTTGCCTTCTGCTTGTACACCATACCCGTAAACAGCAGGCAGATGATAAATTCGATATGATTTCCGGCACAAACGGATTGCTCGGCGCTGCTGACGGTGCGTTTCTGCTTCAAAAGGAAAAGCGGACAAGCAACAGCGCCATATTGGACATTTCTGGCCGTGACCAGCAGGACCAGCGGCTATATCTGATGAAGGACACCGAACGGCTGATATGGCAGCTTGAAAAAGCGGAAACGGAGCTTTGGAAAGAGCCGCCCGATCCTGTTCTCGATGCAGTGGCAGCGATTGTTACAGCAGAACAGCCGGAATGGATTGGAAGTCCGACTGAGCTTGTGGGCAAACTCAACTTAGATATGAAACCGAATGCTTTGACAATGCGACTGAATGTCAGCGCCGGGCGCTTGCAAAACGAGTATGATATTCGTTATGAAAATGGTCGTAATCACGATGGACGATATATCAAGCTATCGCTGATTCCGGAAGCGTGACGATGGTGACGGTCGTGTCGGTTTTTTTGGTGACAGGTACGGTGTTAAAAATATCGTCACCATCGACACGACCGTCACAGGGAGCGGAGGAAAAGTCAAGGGGGCATACCTGCGGGTGGAGATTTCCGTAAGGAAATACAACCCGTACCCCTTTGCTTTTTACCACGGACAACACTTGCCGCCAGCGGAAAAGCAACACTCTTGCTCCTACCAAAAGGCAGAGTGAAGATTTTCTGCGAAAAGCAAAAGTTTAGGGAAGCTGTGCGGCTGCCCTTTTCAAAGGGCATTGAGCACTGGGGGAATGTCCGCAGACATTTGGGGCAAAGCCCCATCCGCCATAAGGCGGACTATCCCCTCGGAGAGCGCAATGCGCTTTTGATAGGAGCAGCCTACGGCTTGCGAGTGTCAAAAGTGCTTTTGCGTTACTTTTGACAAAAGTAACAAAACCCCGGCTTATACCGGATACAAACCGGAAAAGGAAGGATGGATTTTATGCAACGGACAATCAGCGTAATGGTAGGAAAAGGCTCTGTCAATCATAATAGTAGAATATTTCATGCTGAGAACACCGACCCGGAGCGCTTGCACCTTAATGTGGTTTATTATAACACACCTATCAAAGAAGTGTATAGAGAATTGTTTGATGATGCCGTTAAACGCTATAACGAAAACCAAACTCGGAATGACCGCTGTATAGATAATTATTATGAAAAGATACGCTCTGGCAAACAGGAAAAACCATTCCATGAAATTATTTTACAAATTGGAAATCGTGATGATATGAATGCTAAAACCGCAGGCGGCGAACACGCCGCAAAAATATTAGATGAATATCTGAAATCATTTCAAGGGCGGAATCCGTATTTAAAAGTATTTTCGGCACACTTGCATATGGATGAAGCTACCCCGCATTTGCATATTGATTTTATACCCTTCACAACGGGTAGCAAACGCGGTTTGGACACACGGGTATCGCTCAAACAAGCTCTCGCGGCACAGGGCTTCAAAGGCGGCAGCAGACAAGAAACAGAGTGGAATCAATGGGTATATTCTGAAAAACAGCAGCTTGCCGCTGTCATGGAACGCCACGGTGTTGAATGGGAGCAAAAAGGCACTCATAAAGAGCATTTAACTGTATTGGATTATAAAAAAGAACAGCGGTCACAGGAAATTGAGGAACTGGAAGATAAACTTGCTGACAAAAAATTGGAGTTTAACACAGTTGCAAAGAGAATTACAAATTTAGATAAAGCGGATGAATCTATTGAAAACATCTCACAGAAGGTATATCACGAGCCGGAATATCAACTGCCGGAGCCACCTGCCATTATGTCCGCAAAAAGTTATAAAACTAAGTTTGCAGAACCTTTAATTAAGCGGCTAAAAGCTCTTATTAAAAGCATTTTAGTTAAATATTTTGCGGCAAGAGATGATTATGAAAGACTTAATCAAACTAATGGTAGGCTTTATAAAGATAACGAGAGACTGCGGAATAGCAATGAAAAACTATCGGTTGAAAACACCCGATTAAAGGATGAAAATAAAGATTATCTCTTTTGTAAGGATATATTACTATATGATCTTTCTGTGGTATTTCAACCAAATGCATTGACAAAAGAAATGTAGTCGTGTATAATTAAATCACCGATATATCGGTGATTTAATTTGAAATATCGGTAAACTTAAAGACGAGCTTTTGAGGAGCTTTTGAGGTGATAAATTGATTTCATATAATAAACTATGGAAGAAGTTGATTGATTTAGGTATGAAAAAGCAAGACCTTAAAGACACTACAGGCATAGGGTCTACTACTATGTCTAAGTTAAACAGCAATCAGCCTGTATCTATGAGTGTGATGATTAAAATTTGTGTCGCTCTGAAATGCAATATTGGCGATGTTATGGATGTAATATTATGAGTAAAAAGAGATTGTCCGGACTGTCCTTGTTTTCAAGTGCAGGTATAGGAGAAACATATTTTAAAGACGTTGGCATAGACATTAAAGTCGCTAATGAGCTTATAGAGAAAAGAGCAAATTTGTATAAAGCTATAAGTCCTGAAACTACTGTTGTTTGCGGAGATATTACTAATAATGATGTTTTTTCAAATATCATTAAAGCTTGTCCTGAGAAAGTAGATTTTTTATTGGCTTCCCCGCCTTGTCAAGGAATGAGCGTAGCCGGTAAAAACAGATGCCAGCAAACAATGGAATCGGACAAAAGAAATTATTTGATTACCTATGTTGTTAAGGCAATACAGATTACCGACCCAACATATGTTTTAATTGAAAATGTTCCTGCTTTATTGAAACTTAAGTTAATGTACGAGTCTGAATATAGAACTGTGCTGGGAATTTTGCAATATGAGCTTGAAGGCAAATACCTAATAGATAGTAGCGTTGTGGATTCTTCTGACTACGGCGTACCTCAAACAAGATTGCGAGCAATTATCAGAATGCGAAAGCCAGATAAGCAATGGAATTGGCCTAAGAAAAAAGAAAAAATTACAGTTGAACAAGCTATTGGCAACCTGCCTTCTATAGAGGCAGGAGAAACATCCAATTTGAAGTGGCATTTCGCTCGAAAACACACCGATGAAAATATTCTTTGGATGAAACATACTCCTACAGGTCAATCTGCATTTTCAAATCCAATTTATTATCCACAGAAGAAAAATGGAACAAGAATTAAAGGCTATGAATCTTCGTACCGAAGAATTAGATGGGATGCACCGGCGCCAACGATCACAATACGAAATGATTGTATTGCTTCGCAGAGAAACGTACATCCAGGCAGATTGTTGGCCAATGGAACATATTCAGATGCAAGAGTTCTTACTCCGTTAGAGTTAATGCTATTGGATTCATTGCCTGCAGATTGGAAAATACCCGATGACACGCCTGAAATCCTGATTAGGCAGTGTATTGGAGAATCAATTCCTCCATTGATGTTAAAAGAAATAGTAAGAGGTATATTTGATGAAAAAAATTAAAGCTATTTCGTTATTCTCCAGTGCAGGAATTGGAGAATTGCTTTTGAAAAACACTAATGTTGAGGTTGTCTCAGCCAATGAATTACTCCCTAAACGTGCGGATTGCTATAAACATTTTTATCCGAACACAGAGATGTTCTGCGGAGACATCACTTTGGATGAAACTAAGGAACATAAGGTCTACATTATTGTTAGATTCTCTGGCGGACTTGCTGGTTATATAGAAACAGCTTATGAATACGAGTGGCATAAATCATAAGGAGGCCGATATGAACATTTTTAAAAAGACTGCGGTTCGTGTTGTCGCCATTATACTTGTGGCGGCTACAGCCATTACCTTGACCATTAGTTTCTTACTATTTCAAAGGGACAAAGTATCTTCTTCGGGCACTGCCTACGTTGATTTCGGATGCTTGCTGGAGGAGGGGGATGAAGTGACAGTTGAAAAGGTAACACCCGCTCCGGTAGATAAGGATGTGGAAATTTATGCTTTTGACTTCCGCCTTTCCTCCGGGCAGCCCGACGGTGCCATTGAAATCATTATTCCTTATAGTGATAAAGGACTGAAGGAAGAGGAAGAGCTACTTTCGGTCTGCGGCAAGTATTTAAACCAAGAGACGAATGAGTGGGAGGATGTTTTCTACACGGTGGACACAGAAGCCAATAAGGTACATATTATAACAAATCACCTTTCCACCTACGGCGTATTCAAGATTACCAATCCCGGCAAACGCAGCGAATACATCTCTGAAGTCAACGTCTATGCCGCATACATGACTGATTCTCGGGCAAGGGCAATAGTACAGGCCTTTGCCGAGCAAAGCGATTCATGGCAGGAGAATGCTGCCGCCGCTTTTTTGGAAACCACCGATACGCTCAGATATTTTGCTGCCGCTAACGCACATACCTTTTTTTCACTGGGAGAAGCGTATGATGCTTGGGTAACCAAACCCTTTCAAAATTTCATGTCGGGCCTTGGTGTCAGCACCGCCTGCGCACAACTGGCCTGCAATGCTTACAACAACGGTTTTCGATCTGCCGAAACGACTTTCACCGCCGTAAAATCCAGTCTGGACATTGCGATTAATTTTGCAACACCTTCTATCAAGCTGGCATATTTAAGTGTCGGGATGATTGATCTTGCTTTATCCGATGTTCAAACTTTTGCGGTAGCCAATAAATACAAAAGCACGAAAAACATGTATGACGCTTACTATAAACGCAAAGAAAATAGCCGGGCTCTGAACGATTGGCGAACGCTTTTTGAATCATATTATAAAAAGAACAAGGATAATCCGCAGCTGGTACTGGACATGATGAGAGCGGAAATCGACCGTTATGTAAATGAATATTGGACTGTTGCGGGGACAGATTGGGAATCCTGGATTGATGCCTATGAAAAAAACGGGAAATTGTCAAAATACCCGTGGCCCGTGAAAAAAGACAGAGAAAATATTTCGGCGATTCATAAATCACAGCTTTATGAATATTTAAACTCGGTATTCCGCACAATGTGCCGAAATATGTATTTGGACAGCTTAATTGAACGAGAAAAGGAATACAACAAATTAGCTGATTTTTATAATACGAAGTTTTCAATTATAATTCAGGAAGATAAGGACAAAGGTGAGAAATCCACCTGGGCGGGCTGTTACGCGCGTTTAGCACCCCTTTCCTCTACGGCCGATCCATCATCGTGGACGGGCAAATTAAACAGCGACGGCGGCGGCACAATAACCTTCACCCTGCTGGCGCACCTTAAAGCAGGTTTTCCGATGACACTGGAGCTGTATCTGACATCTGCCGATATAAAAAGCGGCAAAAAGCTGAAATCTGTAACCTTAAAGTCTTTCTCCGAAAACACTCAGACAGTAGTATTGGAACCTCGGAAAGTGAACCAAACCGAAGAAACTGAACCAGCCTCAAGTGAAGACACCGATAGCAGCACCCCGACAAGCGTTCCTCCCGTTACAAAGGAACCGGTTAAGGAGGCAAATCCATGGTACGATGCCACCATAGTATCATTAGATAACACCAATCCAAAGGCTTTTGCCGGCTGGTATGCTGTACTCGAATATCCGAAGGATATGCATGTTGAACTGGAAGATATGCTTGCGATGTTCGATAACACAGGCAAATGCATACTCCGCTTTCAAAAATCTGATTATGAGGCGTTGGAATCACCGTCAAAAATCTGGCTTTATCAATATAAAGAGGACTTGCTGAGCAAAAAGAAGCCAGATGTGATAGCCAGCTTTTCCCTCTCAGGGTCCTATTCGGGTGAATATTCCGGCGAACCGTTATATACTATCCTTGTTAAAGCTAAGCCAAAAGGAAATAAGGACGATATACTTAACAGCATTTCCGGGGATTATTCCTCTTATATGATCCGAGCTGAATTGTTTATTCCGGGAGAAGGCATGATGCAAATAGATAAAAAAGAGGACTACGAACCTTGGGAAAAGCCCTCTGCCGAGGTATGGTTACATTACAACGGACCAAGCTTGACTCTGAAAAGTTACAGCGACCCTTATCTGACTGAGCATGTTCTGGAAAAATTCAGTGATACACGCTATGAAATTACTTACCAAAACGGCACTACGACTGTTACTCACACCGTTGAAATCATATCAGTGGGACACAGAGCCAAATACACATTCCTGAGTGAAACAGAGGGTGGTCAAAGAAATCTCAGCGTATATATTCTGGAGAAAAAATAACGAAGGATGTGTTTTACATTGGCTAAAAAAAACGATAAAATCCCAATAGTTATACGCATCCTGATTTGCGCCGTTTTGCTCTTTGCCGCATACAACAGCCTTTCTACGCTGGCGCTTGGGCTTTGGGGCGATACTGTAATGGGCACAATAGACAGCTATGACAGCAGACTTGATAATACGAATGCGGGAGAAAACCGTTCCCGCACCGTTTCAAAAGGCTACTATTTTAATGTTAACGGCAAAGAATATAAGGGCTA
>JAAYFA010000019.1 GCA_012728445.1 Clostridiales bacterium
GGTTATGGTGCTGTCCCTTATAGAAAACCTGCAGCGCGAAGACCTCAACCCGATTGAGGAAGCATTGGGCTTTCAAAGATTGATGGACACCTTTGCAGTTTCGCAGGAGCAAGCGGCGGAAAAAGTTGGCAAATCAAGACCTGCTATCGCTAATTCGCTGCGCCTACTCAAATTGCCGGCTGAAATTATTGATTATGTGTCACACGGCAAAATATCGGCCGGTCACGGTCGTTCTCTGCTTGCTTTTGAAGAGGAAGCGGAGATGCTTGAAACGGCAAATCTAATTCTACGCAAAGGGATATCCGTGCGGGAGGTCGAACGCCTTGCAAAAGCAGCCCGTAAAGGCAAAACGAAAAACGAAAAAGACAAATCGCGCCGCGAAGCATATTTTGACGAGGTTGAGCTTGCGTTAACAACGGCCCTTGGCAGAAAAGTTAAAGTATCAACCCAAACCGGCAAAGTTTCCGGCACGCTGGAAATCGATTTTAACGATAAAAATGATCTCACCGCTTTGGCACGAGCACTTCACGCATTTGAGGACTAAGCGTATAACGCTAGATAACGCAAGTAAATGTAGCGTTTCGTTGGCGCACGATAGTGTTTAGTCGGCTGTAAAAGCGGCAAGAACAGAGCCCTTGCCCTGCATATTGTACATGGACTGCAAATTAAACCCATATGTCTCAGGGATAGGGCTCTGCTCTATCCGAAATTCCAAATTGAGAAATCACAAAAAATAAAACCATAAGGAGAACAATTATGCTGGATATCAAACAGATCAGAGAAAATCCGGACAAGGTGAAGGCAGCAATGCGCTCGCGTAGTAAAGATATGGATTCACTTATTGACGAGCTGCTGGCGATCGATGTTAAACGTCGGGAATTGATGATCACCACAGATGCCATGAAGCAGGAACAAAACGCTGCGAGCCGTGATATTCCACGGTTAAAAAAAGAGGGCGGCGATATCAGCGATATTATGACTCGGATGAATAAGCTCAAAGAAAACGTAAAGAACAACGATGCCGAACTTACGGCACTTGAAGCCAAGCAAGAGCTGATGATGTTCGAGTTTCCAAACCTGCCACACGAAAGTGTTCCCGTCGGCAAGGACGACAGCGACAATGTTGAGGTGCGCCGCTGGGGCGAGCCGACCGTATTCGACTTTGCGGCAAAACCACATTGGGAACTGGGCGCCACGCTCGGTATCTTAGACCCGGAAACGGCCGCAAAGGTTACCGGCGCGCGTTTTCATTTTTATAAAGGGGCCGGCGCAAAACTGGAGCGCTCCATTGTTAACCTTTTCCTAAACACCCACGGGGATAACGGATATACGGAGATTTTTCCGCCGTTTCTGGTGAACCGTGCATCCATGACCGCTACCGGGCAGCTGCCAAAGTTTGAGGATGACGCCTTCAAAACAATGGAAGATTATTTTTTGATTCCCACTGCGGAAGTACCTGTTACGAATATGTACCGTGACGAAATTTTAGATGGTGCCTTACTGCCGATAAAATACTGTGCATATTCCGCTTGTTTCCGCGCGGAGGCAGGTAGTGCGGGCAGAGACACACGCGGGCTAATCCGCCAGCATCAATTCAATAAGGTTGAGTTGGTTAAATTCGCAGAACCCGAGACCTCCTATGACGAGCTGGAAGCCCTGACCCGTGATGCAGAGCGTGTTTTGCAGCTATTAGGGCTACCGTACCGCGTCGTTGCGCTGAGCACGGGAGACTTGGGCTTTTCTTCCGCAAAAACCTACGATATTGAAGTCTGGATGCCATCCTATGGGCGGTATGTGGAGATTTCCTCCTGCTCTAACTTTGAAGACTTCCAAGCACGTCGTGCCGCGATTCGCTTTAAGGCCGACAAAAAGGCAAAGACGCGCCTTGTACATACGCTAAACGGTTCCGGCGTAGCCGCCGGGCGCACCACCGCCGCAATTTTAGAAAACTATCAAAACGCCGACGGCAGCATCACCGTCCCGGAAGCGCTGAGAAGTTTAATGGGCATGGATATCATTCGCTAGCAAGTGCGAACGGCCATAAACTATCTTGTATATTCTAAAAAAGAACAACAACTCGTAGGGCAAGGGCTCTGCTCTTGCCGCACTGCGAAAAAGGCGGGTTATTGCCGTGCTCGAACGATGATTTTATTCGGCATGTCCGACCGGCAAAGCCGCACGCTATAAAAATAATTTTGTTTGGAGAGGTAACCGTGTTAAAAGCATCGCTGAAAGTTAAAACAAACGGCGCGGGCTACGCCGCCAACATTGTTGAGGGTGACGGTTGGCGTATTACCGTTATCACTCCTCGCCTTTTCCGTGTAGAGACGGCCAAAAACAGCACCTTTGAAGACAGCCCTACCCAAAGCATCTGGTACCGCAATTTGGGGACGGTGGATTACAATGTTTTTGAGGGGAATGATGAGCTGATTGTCGCCACCGATGCGGTGGAACTGGTCTTTAACAAGTCAAAAAATAAAGCGACGCTTATAAAGTTTATAGAAACAGGGTTAACGGTAAAATGCGCCAACAAAAACAACTTAAAAGGGACGAGAAGAACGCTGGACAACACCTTCGGCCCCGTTAAACTCGGCGACGGTTTGATTTCCTTAAACGGTGTCGCTGTTTATGACGATAGCAGGTCGTTATTGCTTGCAGAAACAGGAGAAATAATCCCGCGGCCAAACAAGGAACGTGATTTGTATATTTTTGCCTACGGCTCGGATTACCGGCAGTGCATTCGCGATTTTTATCTAATCTCCGGCCCTGTGCCGCTGGTGCCCCGCTACGCTTTGGGCGTATGGTGGAGCCGGTACAGAGCCTATACCCAGCATGAATATCTCGAGCTGATGCAGCAATTTGAGGATGAGGGTATTCCGATTACCGTTGCGACAGTCGATATGGACTGGCACTGGACGGATTTGAACACCCGATTCGGTACAAAATACAGGGCAAGACCGATGATGGACAACCCCTGCACGGGTGGCTGGACCGGTTACAGTTGGAACACCGACTTGTTCCCGGATTATAGGTCGTTTTTGGATCAATTACACGCTAAAAATCTAAAGATAACGCTTAATTTACACCCCGCGGACGGCATACGTTTTTTTGAAACAATGTATGAAGAAATGGCCTTGAGTATGGGCATGGACCCCGAGACAAAACAAGCCATTCCTTTTTCCGCCGGCGACGCGGATTTTTGGAACAATTATTTTGATGTTGTGCTCAAGCCATACGAAAAAGACGGTGTCGATTTTTGGTGGATAGACTGGCAGCAGGGCAAAAAGTCGGATAAAAAGGGGCTAGACCCACTTTGGGCGCTCAACCACTATCATTTTTTAGACAACGCCGAAGACGGTCGTCTGCCGTTGATTCTTTCAAGGTACGCGGGGCCGGGCAGTCACCGTTATCCACTCGGATTTTCCGGTGACGCCACCATCAACTGGCGTGTGCTTGGCTTTCAGCCGTTTTTCACAGCGGCAGCCTCTAACATCGGCTATACCTGGTGGAGTCACGACATCGGTGGGCACTACCTTGGCAGGCGGGATGACGAGCTGTACGCCCGCTGGCTGCAATACGGTGTTTTTTCGCCGGTCATGCGTCTGCATTCCTCACAAGATGACTTGCTCGGCAAAGAGCCATGGCGTTATCCGGCGCCGACGGCTGAAATCGCTAAAAAACAGCTACTATTCAGGCACAAACTTATCCCGTACATCTACACCATGAACCACAGAACCCACAGAAAAGGCTTAGCGCTCGTTGAACCCGTGTATTACAGCTTTCCCGAAAACCCCGATAGCTATAAAATAAAAAATGAGTATATGTTCGGCAGTCGTCTGCTGGTTATTCCGATAACCGAAAAGACCGATAAAAGGCTGAACATGGCCGGCGTGCGGGCGTGGATACCGCCGGGTCGCTGGACGGATATCTTTACGGGCGAAATTTATAACGGTGAGGGCTTTGTGACGCTTTACAGAGATATAGCCTCCATCCCGGTTTTGGCCAAGCAAGGCTCCATCATTCCGCTGTCCGCGGATGAAGGCAATAGCATAGAAAATCCGGTGAATCTGTTACTTTGGGTGTTCCGCGGGAACGGCAGTTTTGAGCTGTACGAAGACAGCGGCCGCACCGATTACACCTACTGTTTCGCACGTACAAAGTTTGAAGTCACCGAAGCGAAAAACCTAACCTTCACCATACACCCCGCAACGGGGGACCCCGAGGTTTTGCCGCCGGCGAGAAATTATTCGATCGTTTTTATCAATGCTGTCGCCTTCCCTGATGTCATCTCCTGGATCTAGTCTTGGAAGCGGTGTGGAAGCGGCAATTCGCTCTTTTCCACGAAACTCTTCGCAAACGTCTGTAA
>JAAYFA010000198.1 GCA_012728445.1 Clostridiales bacterium
AAGTTCCCGTTGCCTGTGCCATGGTGTTGTTTGAAACACCTCAAGCCGTACTAATAGGTGCCGTTGCTACCGTCCCGGCGTTTAGGGGAAAAGGGTATGCCGGGGCACTGGTGAGTTCTCTTGCCGTGTCTGCAACGGCAAACAGTAAAAGAGTAGAACTCTTATGCGTCAAAAACAGTATTTTGGAATTCTATAAAAGACTCGGTTTTGTTAAAACAGGCGAGTGGGCTTTGATAGTGGAAAGGGAATGTTGATGCAACAGCATTTTTTTAAAATTGATGATAAAATAATCGAGCGCGGCGAAAAAGCCATGCGAAAAATCGCAGAACCTTTTAAAAGGATTGAAAGTATAACCGAACACAATCAGTTAAAAGTTCTTTCATCGTTTATTGAAAACGGCGTGAGCGAAAGCCATTTTGTCGAGAGCACCGGCTACGGCTATGGCGACAGGGGCCGTGATGTGCTGGACAAAGTCTTTGCACAGGCTTTTGGTGCAGAGGATGCCCTTGTGCGGCACAGCTTTGCCAGCGGTACCCACACGATTGCCGTTGCTTTGTACGGTCTGCTACGCCCCAATGACACCATGCTGTGTGTTACCGGCACACCGTATGATACGATTCGACCGGTAATAGGCATTAGCGGTGAAGGTCAAGGCTCTTTAAAAGATTTTGGTGTCCGCTACAAAGAGGTTGATTTAGACAGTGACGGCAAGCCTGATTTTGATGCGATTTTAGATGCGCTCAAAGAGGATATCCGTTTGGTCTATATACAGCGTTCAAGAGGTTACACCTTGCGCCCGAGCCTTTCCGTTCAGGAGACGGGCGAAATCACACGACTCGTTAAAGCAAACAGCAATGCCGTGGTTATGGTGGATAATTGCTACGGAGAATTTGTGCAAACACAAGAGCCAACCGATTTTGGCGCAGATATCATCGTCGGCTCTCTAATAAAAAATGCGGGCGGAGGAATAGCGAAAACCGGTGGATATATAGCCGGCAAAGCTGATTTAGTGGAGCTTTGCTCTTACAGAATGACCACTCCGGGACTTGGCCGGGAAGTCGGCGCATCTCTTGGTCAAAATCGCGAATTATTCATGGGGTTTTTCAATGCGCCGCATGTGACAGGCGAAGCGGTTAAAACAGCCGTTTTTGCGGCAGCACTTTTTGAAGAATTTGGTTTCAAAGTTGCACCCGAGAGTGATGAAAAAAGAGCTGACATTGTGCAATCGTTTTTTTTAAAAACGTCGGAGTCTTTGATTGCATTTTGCCAAGGCATGCAGCGCGGCGCGCCTATTGATTCTTTTGTGATGCCGGAACCTTGGGATATGCCGGGTTATGACAATAAAGTGATTATGGCGGCCGGTGCATTTACCATGGGCGCGTCTATCGAGCTTTCCGCAGATGCGCCGATCAAACCGCCCTTCGTTGCATGGATGCAAGGTGGCCTCAATTTTCACAGCGCGAAAATGGGGGTTTTACTCGCCGCACAGGCGATGCTTGAAAAAGGACTATTATAATGACTTATGATGGAATTACAAGTGATGCCTTTTGGCTGCTTGGACAAAACAAATTTAACAACTCCAAGGCGTTTTATGAGTCGAATAAAGCAGAGCTAAATCGCCTCGCTATTTACCCCATGCGGCAAATAGCGCAAATCCTTGCCGAAGACATGATTAAAATCGATGGAGAAATGAACCTTATTCCGACGAAAATGGTTTCAAGAGTCCGGCGGGATACACGATTTTCAAAAAACAAAACTCTTTACAGAGAAAATGTATGGATCAGGTTTATGCGCCCGAAAGCCGAGTGGCCTGTCTACCCATGCTTTTGGTTTGAAATTCAGCCACAGGGGTACTTTTACGGTGTAAGCTGTTTTAATGCTACGCCCCGTTTTATGGAGTTTTACCGTAAAGCGTTGCTTGAACGGACAGATTCGTTCCTGCGTGCAGCGCAAAGTGCCGAAGCTGCAGGTGCGGAATTTTATGCCGACTATTACAAGAGAGAAAAGAAAACGGATGTTCCCGAAAGCTTGAAAAAATATTACAATGCCAAAAGTATGTATTTCATGGCAAGGTCTGTTGATTTCAGCGTGCTTGCAAGCGAAAGGATCATAACCGAACTTAAAGCGGCTTACGCAGAATTTGCGCCGATGTATCGGTTCCTCAAAGAAGTTGCGGACGATTATTTATCACAAGAATAAGGGGGGGCCTACTATGCATGAAATAAAATGGAATAACTTTAAGAGTGGCAGCGATATTCGAGGGTTTGGCATTAACGCCGATTCTATGGATAACCCCTTATATCTGAGTAACTCTGTTGTTGCGCAAATGACGAACGGGTTTGCATTATGGCTGAACAAAAAAACAAAGAAGAGTTTTGACGATATGCTTATTTCGGTTGGGCACGACTCAAGGCTTTCCGCGGGGCGTATTAAAAAAAGTGTCACAGCTGCTTTGAGTGGTCTTGGTATTCGTGTTTTGGACTGTGGCCTTTCCTCAACACCCGCAATGTTTATGACAACGGTTGACTTGAATTGTCTGGGGGCAATACAGATTACCGCAAGCCATCATCCGTATGACCGCAACGGCTTTAAGTTCTTTACTCGGGACGGCGGATTGGAGAGCAAAGATATCGATGAAATCTTGGCGTTTGCCGCGAACAATCTTTTTATCCCATCGGGCGTTACAGGCCCGGTTGAGCCGGTAAACTATATGGATGCTTACGCAGCGAATCTAAAAGATATGATTTGCCGCGAGGTTCAGGCCACAGACTATTTGCGGCCATTGTGCGGTTATAAAATTGTTGTGGACGCCGGTAACGGCGTAGGCGGCTTTTATGCGACCGATGTACTGGAACCACTTGGCGCCGATATTTCAGGCAGTATTTATCTTGACCCGGACGGCACCTTCCCCAACCATACGCCGAATCCCGAAAACAAAGAGGCAATGGATGCAGTCAGCTCAGCCGCTATGGAGGCGGATGCCGATTTTGGTATAATCTTTGACCCCGATGTTGACCGTGCCGCCTGTGTCGGCAAAGATGGGTGGGCAATAAATCGCAACCGGTTGATCGCACTTATGGCAGCCGTAACCCTTGAAAAGAATGCGGGCGCAGTAATCGTAACGGACAGCATCACCTCCAATGGGTTGACCGCCTTTATAGAGGCTTGCGGTGGCCATCATTATCGCTATAAAAGAGGGTATAGGAATATTATCGAAAAGCAAATGGAACTGAACCGTGACGGTGTGAACTGCCCTTTGGCTATTGAAACATCCGGACACGCTTCTTTCAGTGAAAACTACTTTTTAGATGATGGCGCATACTTGGTTACAAAGTTAATTATTAAGATGGCACTGCTCGGTCGGCAAAATAAGCGGCTGGAAGATTTGATTGTCAATCTTCAAGAACCGCTTGAGGAAGATGAAGTCAGGTTTGAAGTTTTCGAAGAGGATTTCAGAGCGTACGGAGAAATGGTTATACAAAAGGTGCGAGAATACGCTGCCCGTCATGACGGTTGGCAAGTCGTCGAAAACAATTACGAAGGTGTCCGCATATCGACCGATGCCCGGAACGGCTCCGGCTGGTTCCTTATAAGGCTAAGCGTTCATGACCCGGTTATGGCACTCAATGCGGAAAGTGATGTCAATGGCGGCATAAAGTTAATGTTCGAGGTGCTTCGCGAATCAATAAAGGGTTTTGAAAAGTTAGACATATCGGATTTGAACAATACGATTGACCGATAAACACTGTGCGAATAGTCGGGTTTATCGCTCGAAAGAGAGATAACGAAGACGTGGATACAATATAATTAAAGGGGTAAAGTTATGCTGAATGTAGCAATGTTAAGCAAGTGGCATGTCCACGCGGAAGGTTATGCAAAACAAATTAAGGAATACGGTGCGAATATCACTTGCGTTTGGGATGAAGATGCCCAAAGAGGTGCCGCATGGGCAGCACAGCTGGGTGCCGAGTTTGAACCAAATCTGGATACGCTGCTCGCAAGAGGGGATGTCGATGCTGTTGCCTGCAACGCCCCGACCGCCATGCATAAAGAAATACTAATCAAAGCGGCGAATGCGGGCAAGGCAATATTCACAGAGAAGGCGCTTGCTCCTACGGTTGCGGAATGTGACGAGGTTGCAGCAGCAGTGACTGTAAATAATGTCAAGTTCTGCATTTCAATGCCGTGGCGCTGCAGACCCGAAACATTGTATGCGAAAAAAGCGATTGAGGAAGGGCTTTTAGGCGATATTACGTTGATACGCATCCGCAACGCGCACAACGGAGCGAGCGCAAACTGGCTGCCCGAGTACTGGTATGACGAAAAAACAGCTTGCGGTGGTGCGATGATGGATCTTGGCTGTCATCCCATGTACGGCGTAAGTTACCTGTGCGGCAAACCCAAAAGGATTGCCTCTATGTTCAATTCTATCACCGATCGTGCGGTGGAGGATAACGCCGTTAGTTTGATTGAATTTGAGAACAAGTGCATTGCCGTTGTAGAAACGGCGCTCGTCAGTTTCAAATCTCCCTCCTCATTTGAGGTTTACGGAACCGAGGGGACGATCATTGACCGCGAAGGTCAGCCGCTCATGCTTGCAAGCTGTAATTTGGAGGAACCCAACAATGGTTTTGCACCGGTTACAGATTTACCGGCCGCCTTGCCAAACCCCTTAACCATGTTTTTGGATGCCTGCACTAAGGGGACGCCGATTGTCTTTGGCTTAGAAGCCGCACGCAACCTGTCCGAACTACTGGAAATGGCTTATGTGGCCCATAAACAGAATGTCGTAGCGGGGTTCCATGAAGAATAAGAATAAAACCGTACTTTCGGAACTCAGCTTACTCGGTATTGCATTCATTTGGGGCGCCGCATTTATTGTTGTCAAAAGTTCACTGGATTCCATCACCCCACTTTGGCTTATGGCCGCGCGGTTTATTGTTGCAGCTTTGGCGATATCAATTTTCTTTTTTAAAAAGCTAAAGTTAATCAACCGTGGTACCTTACTTGCGGGTGTGGTTTGCGGCGTTTTAATTTATGTCGCATTCGCTTTTCAGACTATTGGCATTCAGTACA
>JAAYFA010000020.1 GCA_012728445.1 Clostridiales bacterium
CGGTAAACTAGCACCGTTTAATCAGTTGCGTTTGGTCGACGATAACGGCAACGATGTGCCCCAAGGAGAAAAAGGGGAGTTGGTCTTTCATGGCAAACTCCTGTTTTCAGGATACTGGAACAATCCTGAGGCAAGCAAAGCAATGTTTGACGAAAACGGTTGGGTTCACTCCGGCGATGTTGCTTACTTTGATAAAGACGGCTTTTGTTATATAGCCGGCCGCAAGAAAAATATGTTTATCTCCGGCGGAGAAAACATTTTCCCACAGGAGATTGAAGATGTCATTATGGGCATAACGGGCATTTTAGAAGCTTGCGTTATCGGAGTTCCGGACATCAAATGGGGTGAAGTTGGTAAGGCACTTATAGTGCTGGCTCCCGGTTTTGAGATGACCAAAGAAGATATAATAAAAGCAGTAAAAGATAATCTATCTACCATCAAGGTTCCGAAATATGTCTCGTTTATGAATGAGATACCCAAAAATGCCACCGGGAAAAGAAATCTTGAAGAGCTTCATAAGCTCTTTGGTCAAGCTAAAGACTGATCAGGATTTTAGCCGAATGATTATCACTAAACAAAGTCTAATTTGTAGATTATTTCTTGACACAATCATTTTAGCATGATAAACTAACAAGGCCGCTTTAAAAGGGTATGGAAGAAAAACCTTTGCGTTTTCGCCCCGAAAGCGAGACTCCGAGAGAGGCAGGTGCAGACATATTGAAGTATGCTATAATTGAAACAGGCGGTAAACAATACCGCGTAGCCGAGGGCGATCTTATTTTTATTGAAAAGCTCAATGTCGACGGCGGTAATGCCTACACGTTTGATCGTATTCTTGCGGTTATTGACGAGGATGGCAGTAAATTTGGCTCCCCTTATTTAGAAGGAGCAAAAGTAGAAGCTAATATTGTAAAAAATGGCAAGGCAAAAAAGATTCGAGTTTATAAGATGCATCCCAAAAAAGGGTATCGATTGACTAAAGGGCACAGACAGCCCTATACTCAGGTCCAAATTGGTTCCATAACAGCATAGTTCCGTTATTAGTTGACAGTGGAGGTAAACACAACATGGCACATAAAAAGGGAATGGGCTCTACGAGAAACGGCCGTGACAGTGAGTCCAAGCGACTGGGAGCCAAAAGAGCCGACGGGCAGTTTGTTCTCGCCGGTAATATCCTTGTCAGACAGCGCGGAACAAAAATCCATCCCGGCACAAATGTAGGCCGCGGCGGAGACGACACTCTGTTTGCAACCAAGAGCGGAGTAGTAAGGTTTGAGCGTTTCGGCAAGGACCGCAGAAGGGTCTCAGTTTACGAAGATATTGCACAATAAGTAAAAAGCGGGCGGGCATAATATGTTCGCCCGGTATTTTTTTTCAATTGAGGAGATTTGTCAGATGTCTACAGCATTTATTGATAAAGCTACGATACTCATCCAAGCAGGAAAAGGCGGAGATGGGGCTGTTGCTTTCCACAGAGAAAAATTTGTTCCTGCTGGCGGACCTGACGGAGGGGACGGAGGCAATGGCGGAAACGTAATTGTTCGTGTTGATAATAATATGTCCACTCTGATGGATTTTCGCTACAAACGTAAATACCTTGCCGAAAACGCAGAGAACGGAAGAGGTAATAATTGTAGCGGAAAGAGCGGCAAAGATATTATTATTAAAGTGCCTCGGGGCACCTTGATACGTGATTTTGATTCACGCCGCATAATAAAGGACATGTCCGACGATGAG
>JAAYFA010000326.1 GCA_012728445.1 Clostridiales bacterium
CTTTAATCTTGCGCTTGTTGTCGGCGGAATAGCGGACAAAGACGCGCCGATTCCGTTTTGGATTATGCTGACGTGTTCTTTGATAATGGCTCTCGGGACATCTGTCGGCGGATATCGTATCATCAAAACAATGGGGATCGATATGGTACGGCTGGAAAAATATCAGGGTTTTTCGGCGGAAGTCGTTGCCGCGACAAGTATGCTCGTCGCCACCAAGTTCGGCATACCGCTGAGCACAACAAACACAAAGGCAACCGCTATGATGGGCGCCGGGGCAACAAGGGGCATCGGCGCTGTGAACTGGGGCATCGCAAAAGAAATGATGATTGCCTGGGCATTGACCTTCCCCGCTTGCCTGGTGTTGGGTTATGTTTTTGCGACATTTTTTAGATTTGTTTTTAAATAACGGAAGAGGTGTAAAGCATGGGTAAAATTAGCAGAAAAAATGTAGACTATTTTGAAATGTTCGTCAAGAGCGCAACCATAGCCCGTAATGCCGCACGGAAGCTTCAAGCTGCTTTTGCGCATGGGGAAGTCAATATAAGCGAACTCAAGCTTGTAAAGGATTTGGAGCATGAAGGCGATATCCACTTTCACGAGTGCCTCAAAGTGATAGAGGTTGCCTTTATCACGCCGATTGACCGCAGTGACCTGGTCGGCGTGCTCAAGGGCATAGAAGATGTAACCGACAGTATTGAGGCGATCGCAAACAGTTTTCACATGATGTGCATCACAAGCAGCAGCGACAGCATGCGCACCTTTGTTGACCTGGTGGTGCTTTCGTGTGAAAAGGTGCTTGAGTTGATGGTTGAACTCAAACGTTTTAAGAAGACCGTCAAGAATATTAACAGTCTTATTGTTGAAATCAACCATCTGGAGGAAGAGGGCGACAGGTTTTACAGCGAAAGTATGCGGAGCCTCTTTAGCGAAGAAACCGATGCCATTACGGTTATTAAAAACAAAGAGCTGTATCAACTTTTTGAGTTTGCCATAGATTGCTGTGAAGATGTGGCGGATATGGTTGAGAATATTATTGTTACGAAGACTTGAGAAGGGGTACTGTTTTGTAACGGTCTGACGTCCCCCGTGTCACATTAAGAATATTTCATTGAAAAAAGCACTTCTTCGTGAAGTGCTTTTTTCTGGTGGACACACACGGACTCGAACCGTGGACTTCCTGCGTGTGAAGCAGGCACTCTAACCAGCTGAGCTATGCGTCCCTATTATATTAAAGTGAATGAAGTTAAAAGTGAAAATCGGGAATTGAAAATCTCAAATTATAAAAATCTGACTTTCAAAACCCGATTGGTGACCCGGACGAGACTCGAACTCGTGATACCGCCGTGAAAGGGCGGTGTCTTAACCACTTGACCACCGGGCCTTGTTGGTAGCGGCAGTTGGAGTCGAACCAACGACACTCCGGGTATGAACCGAATGCTCTAGCCAACTGAGCTATGCCGCCAAATGCTACCGTTTAAGGCTTTCCTATTATAAGATATGGTTA
>JAAYFA010000046.1 GCA_012728445.1 Clostridiales bacterium
CATCCATTCATTGATGGTAACGGCAGAACCGGACGCTTGCTTGTCAATCTGGAACTTATGAAAGCCGGGTTTCCGCCAATTGATATTAAGTTCAACGACCGAGTTGCCTATTATAATGCTTTCGATGAATATCATGTGAAGCATGACTTGTCTGCAATGGAGAAATTGTTTGTCGGGTATGTAAATGAACGGTTTGATATGTATCTGAAAATGCTGCAGGACTGATACAAAACAATGCCGGACAGATATTACAGAGCCTAAAGTTATATGAATACGTTTTATAACAGGAAATGTGCAAAAGCCAGCCAAACAGTATTGTCGTTTTGAAATACACATGATATAGTATATGAAAACAGTGAACTTTGAACTGTAATTATTGGAGGAAATCAACCATGAGTAGTAACAGAATGACCAGACCCCCGCTCTTGCTTGAAGATTTTGAGTCGGCGCGGACAACGAGCGAAGGGACCGGCCGGCGCTGGGGCTCCAAGGCCGAAAAAACCTATGCCTCGGTGGAGATTGTAGACAGGCAGAGCCATCCGCATATCATCCGCAGTGGGAACCACGCGTTGAAGTTCGACTACGACTTTCGGTATGAGACAACCGAGGGCGGGAGCCGTCGCGCTTATTTTACGACCTATGGGGGCGAAAATGAACATGCGCCGGACGATATGAGCATCAAAGACGACCCTCATGTTTTGGTAATACCCGAGGGCGAATACCCCACACACCTTGCCATGTGGGTATACGGTGACAACAATGATGCTTGGTTTAATGGAATGATTATTGATTCCGACGGGAAAAGTATGGATGTGACCTGCGGCGATCAGGACTGGGTCGGCTGGAAGTTTATCACCATGGATATTCCGCCAAAATTCAAGCTCCCGCTTTATGTCGTGTATGCCGCCCGTCTGCTTACCGGCAATCAAACCATCCACGGAACGCTTTATGTTGACGAGATTATGGCGATTTACGGTGGCATAGACTTCGATGCTTTGCCGCCCTCGATAACTCGTTTATCCGCTCGAGAAGAGCCTTCGGCTTTGCCCGGTTTTCCTGTAATCAGCGCGCTCCTGTGTGACTTAGACGATGACGAAAACGGCTGTGCTGCGTCGGGCGTTGACACCGACCGTACCGAAGTAACCATCGACGGTGTTCGTCACAAAAACAACCTCTGTTTTGAACCGTCCGGCGAGGATACCGTGTTGGAATTAACTCCGGATTTTTCTCTTTGCGGCGGTCAGCATAAGGTGGTCATCGTTGCCTTTGACCGCGCCGGCAACCGTAGCCAAGCCCGGATGTTTTTTGATGTACATTCGCGTGTTCCCGGGGTCTATCCGTCGGTAGATGATGCGGTTGAGTTCGGCGGTAGTGTGTTCTATCGCCTCTTTATAGAGGGTTCGCTGAAAGATACGAAAACATCGCTTTCGATAAAATATGACAAGGAAATGCTTGCGCCCGCCAAAAATTTCTTTACTGCGGCGCAGGGGTTTACGGCACGTGTTCAGTACGATGAGCGTCGAGTTCTTATTGAGACGGGTTCGGGCGAAAATAAAGGCAGAGCAGCGTTTTTAACACTCGAATTTGTAGCGACATCTGCGCATGACGGAGTTCGGGAGACGGCGCTTGTTTGTGAAAATGCTCAGCTTGAGTCAAAGGGAAAAGCCGAACAGTTTTGCCTTGCCGATGCTAAAGTTACCATTAAGCCCGGGCTTTGCCTGTCGGTCGAGCAGCTTTGCAAAGGGTACGATACCGTGTTTACCGTTACCGATGCACAAGGGCAACCGGTAGCCGAAGCAAAAATTTACGAACGCCGGGGCAACACCGAGTACTCGGGTGAAACCGACGCCGAGGGGCGCTTAACCGTTGCCGGTGTTTCGAGCGGAGATACAGGTACGAAGCTCGATTTGTACGCCCGTAAAGAAAACCGCTTCAGCCTAACAACACGGTACATGATCAGTAACGATCTGGGGGTGGAGTACCCGGCAAACATCAATGTCAACTGCGGAAAGAATTGCTCGGAAATTTCACTAACGTGGCAGACAGGCGTTGGGATAAGCGAAGGGTATATCCGTTATGCGCTTAAAACGCCCGGGAAAACAGCTTTGACGCCGGACGACATCATCATAAAAGCCGACCGCACAAACAGCTTTAGCACCTTTCAGGATGAATCCTGTGAAATGAACGGGTATTCGGTCCGCCTTACGGATATTGAGCCCGGTGCAGAATATCTGTACAAAGTCGGATCCGGCGATTTTTGGAGCAGAACAAACGTATTTAAAACAATGCCTGTGGGCAACGAATATTCTTTCGCAATTCTGGCCGATACGCATAACGTCTGCGGCGATGCGATGGGCGTTGCACTCAAAAGCGAGCCGGAACTTTCATTTTTTGTCCATGCGGGGGATTTTGTTTCGGCCGGCGGTGTTTATGACGACTGGCTGGAATATTTTGACGATGCCGATGGACTGCACGCGGTTTACCCTATTGTCACGGGTGCCGGGAACCACGACCTAAGCGACGGCACCGGCGCGAATTACCGTCTCATACACAACAATCCGGACAATGGCCCGGCCGGCGCACCCAAAGGACTTTTTTATTACACCGAAACGAATAATACGCTGTTTATTTCGCTGGGCGGCGGCTACGAGGACGACACAGCCATCATGGACTGGATTACCGAAACCATCCGGAACTCTGCGATGAAATGGAAAATCGTTTTGGTCCACGAAGGCCCCTATACTTGTTATATTAACTCCGCGGCGGAAGAGCTCAAATGGGGCGAATTCTTCGGCAATGCAGGTATTGATTTGCTGATTTCGGGGCATGACCACACCTATCAGCGCGCCACCATCAAGGACCATAACACGCTCGACGTTAATCGGGCGGTTTCATCATCCGATGGCGTTACGTATTTGCAGTGTGCAACGTCCGGCGGTGCGTCCAACCACGACTGGGCGACGCACCGAGAGATTTGGAACGCCGTTTACGACAGTAAAACACCGTCCGTATCAATTCTCCATGTGACGGATGAAAAGATACGGGTTCACTCACTGTGCGTTGCCGATAACGCCGAGGGCTTTGAAGAATTTGACTGGTTTGAACTGACGAAATAGCGACACGGAGCTTTTTTGTTGCACAGTAGGGAACGCATTTCATGCGTTCCGCAATAAAAGGATAGCTCGGTATCCTATGGCAGATTGATAAGACGATTCGGCAAGAGCAGAGCCCTTGCCCTACAAGGCAAACGGCGACAAAAACGGCGGCAATATCCCCAAAAAGGATATTGCCGCCGATATTTTTCTTTTGTTCGCATGTCAGCCTACTCGTTTTCCTTATTCCGTTTTATCACCTTTAGCCTAGAGAAATCTTCTCGGTCCTTTTCCTCCAGCGCGTCGGTGATATATTTGACGGTAGACTTAAAGCGCGGAATAATAACATTGTCTAAAGCATTGGTGCGCTTTTGTGTTTTTTTAATCGCGTCGGCGAGCCTGTAAACACAGCTCTCCACTTCTGCGAGCTCTACCGTCTGCCTTTTTACTTCGTCAAATTTGACATAAGCCTCGTCCAGCTGGGAGTTGGTGGCATCAAGCCCATAGTATATTTCTACCGGGCGGGGGGCGAGGGTTACCGTCGGCAGTTCCACACCCATCACGCTGCGAAAATCCATTTCAATGCCGTTGTCTACCGGGATAGTCATCGCCGAACCCCTGCACACCCCAAGGGTGATGTGTGCCCGCTGAAGAGCGGCATAGGCGTCGGCGAAGGTGGCGGCAATTTGTCCTTGAATCACATTCGCTCGCTCAATCATCTGCATCATTTCGCGCACGAGGATACTGCGCTTGCGGTCCATCAAGTCATAGCCGAGACGGGCGAGCGCTAACGATTTTTGGGTGTTGATTAAATTGTTTTTCGTCGGAAAAACTTGAGTGGCCATTTAAGGACAAACCTTTCAAAAGAATTAAAATTGTTACAATGTTTCACCGTTTTGAGCACCAGCATAGTATTTATCGATCATGGCGTCTTTCGCCCTGTCGAGCATATTGCGTGGCAGTAGGGAAAGCAGCGCCCAACCCAAGTCAAGGGTCTCCGCCATGGTGCGGTTTTCGGTATAACCCTGGTTGATGAAGCGGTGGTCAAACGCTCTGCCAAAGGCCATGAGCTGTTTGTCGGTATCCGAAAGCTCGTCTTCCCCGATAACCGATGCGAGCGCTTTCGCGTCCTGCACTTTTGCGTAGCAGGAGAAAAGCTGGTTTGCCAAGTCTGCGTGGTCTTCCCTGGTAAAGCCCTCGCCGATGCCGTCCTTCATCAGCCTTGAAAGGGAGGGTAGGATACTGATCGGCGGGTAAATACCCGTGGCGTCCAGCGCTCTGTCCAGCACAATTTGCCCTTCGGTAATATAGCCTGTCAGGTCGGGAATCGGATGGGTGATATCGTCATTGGGCATGGTCAAAATCGGAATTTGGGTCACGGAGCCCTGCCGATCTTCGATGATGCCCGCGCGTTCATACAAGGACGCTAAGTCCGAGTATAAGTAACCGGGGAAGCCTTTTCTCCCCGGGATTTCGCCCTTGGAGGAGCTGAACTCACGCAGGGCTTCGGCGTAAGAGGTCATATCTGTCAAGATGACCAAAATATTCATGTTAAGGTCAAACGCAAGGTATTCCGCTGCAGTCAATGCACAGCGCGGGGTAATGATGCGTTCAATAATAGGGTCGTTGGACAAGTTGAGGAACATAACCACCTTGCTCATGACATTCGACTCTTCAAAAGAGCGCCTAAAATAGTCTGCAACATCATTCTTGACGCCCATGGCGGCGAAAACTACCGCAAAATCTTCGTTGTCGGCAACCGATGCTTGTCGGACAATTTGCGCGGCAAGCTCATTATGCTTCATACCGGAGCCGGAAAATATCGGCAGCTTTTGGCCGCGGATTAAAGTGGCTAACGCGTCAATGGAAGAAATACCGGTTTTAATATAGTTGCGGGGATAGACACGACGAACGGGATTAATCGGCGCGCCGTTGATGTTCCGGCTGCACACGGGGAAAACTTCGCCCATGCCGTCAATCGGGCGGCCCAAACCGTCAAACACTCTGCCGATAATTTCGGGCGACAAGGGCAGTTCCATGGGTTTTCCGAATAATCGGGTGTGGGTATTTTCCATAGAAATGCCACGGGTGCCTTCAAAAACCTGTATAGTGACCTGCTTGCCGTCAATGCGGATGATGCGGCCATGCCGTACACTGCCATCTGCCAGTTTAAGTTCAGCCATTTCCTCAAAGCTCGCGCCCTCGAC
>JAAYFA010000064.1 GCA_012728445.1 Clostridiales bacterium
ATTTTAAGCTCACGAAGAAGGCGAGATCTGTCTTTCCCAGGTTGTTTTTAATCTTTTCTGCTGTTTTTTCGTTGAAAAACGTAATATCGGTAATATCAAAATTTTCTTTAATAGTTTTTGCTGTTTTTTCGTCAACGGTTACAATATAATGAACCGTTACGCCGTTAATCTTTTTTTTGTCTTTTTCATCTTTATTTTCATCTTTTTGAACGACATAAGCCGCGTTGCCGAACGCAACAGAATTATCCTGCGAACTTAAATATATGGTTTCGCTGCCGTTCACAACCGTCAACGTAACCGGAGCGGCGGAATAATCATATCCCCCGTCATATTCGGGTGGCAGTAAAGGCAGCGAATACCAATACTTTTGTGCAAGGGTTTCAAGGACTGCTACCGAATATGTTGAATCATCAATAAAAAGTGTTACAAGCCCCGATTTAGCAATTTCCTTTAGGTTTGTCGCATCGGTTACATGGAGGTTTTCGACAGGAGATGGATAGACGTCATTTGCGTCCTCTTTCGAAAATGAAATAATCTCGACCGTTTCATTGTTTTTGCCGCACCCGACTGTGCTCAAAAGAACAGTGAACACTAAAAAGAAAGAGACAACGCGTAATATTCGTTTTTTATTTATCTTTACCATACTCATAATTAAGAAAGGAACTACAATCACTCGGTTTAATAGGATTTGCCGTTCCAATGTCATGCATTATATCATAACAGTTTACTGTTTTCAATCAGAACGAGCAGTAAGGGATTGATGTTTCCGATACGACAGCAATTCGCCGCTTGACGGTAAAATGTCCGTGCAAGCCGCGAATTGTCAAGAACAGTAAGATCTATCGGCAAGCAACAAGATTGACATCGACACCAAAGAACGCCAAAAGAGTTTTGGTTATAAACAAAATGTCTCCATCCGCTGTCTGTCTAAGATAAAAAAGTGCTTTTGTAATTTTCGTTACCACTGTAAGCGCTTTGACGGGCAAGTCCCCTTCAAGCGCATGCAACGTAAAAAGAGTATACCGACAGTCGGTTATCGGGTTATTTCCTAAAAGACCGATAAATGTCAGAACATGGGTGTCATATGTTGATGTGTCGTTTTCATAGAGCGTTATCACTCTGGCGCCGCGATCCATGTCGGGTCCAAATTCATTAAATCCGACCGTAGGCGTATAAACCAAATCGATACCAAATTGGTTTACCGTATCGCTCCTATAATGGTCATGCCCGAAGAACGAAGCCATTATATCCCCTTGCGCGGCAAAAGTACTGACAAGTTCATTGTGTGGAACGATATGTTGAAACTCGATAGACGGTACGGGAACGCCGGCATTTGAAGCTGTGAGTTCGTTGCTTTTTGAGACATACCATTCAATTTGATCGGGCAACACTTGTGATTGGTTTGAATCGAGAAAATACATGTTAAACACCATTTCGTTACCGGTGCTGCTGAGGATTGGGATGTTGTAGTTGCCGCAACCGCTTATTTCGGCCCCCTCATCCACAAGCAAACAGCCTTTAAACTGCTGAAGGTATTGAACCTGTTCTTCTAATGTAAAAGACAGCTGAGAGTCATGATTGCCGAAAGCGACAGCAAAAGGAAGACCTCTGGCGATAACCGGTTTAATATTTTCGTATAATGCCTTTTTTACTTTCCACTCATGGCCGGTATCGCCAAAGTCCGAGTCATAATTTTTAAGTTGGTCGCCCGTTAATACCACTAGGTCCGGCTTACTTTCATCAAGACATTTCTGGAGCAATGTCAATAAATTTGGTGACGGCCACTGCGTATCCTGTGTGTCCGTAAATTGAAGAATTGTAAATGTGCCATCCTCGTTGAAACGCAGTGGGCTATGCCCACCATAATTGCCTGCTGAAATCGGAGTTGACAAAGACAGTAAAAGGAAAATCGCCAGGAATAGACTTATAACAGCTTTCTTTTTAGATTTCATACCTATCACCTTCTCAAAATCGGTGGTAAATCGATAAAAATACCCCTCATGGTTAAATAAGGGGTATCGTTTATTGGTTTATTCGTCGGACCCTTTGTCTTTCTTGCTCTTTTTTCTTCTTGCCTTGCTGTTTGCTTGGCTCTCTTCCATTTTAGCCGTTCTTTCGGCTTCCTGAGCTTCTTTGGCGGCGTTCCTTTCAGCCTCGGCCTTCTCGGCTGAAGTGTTGTTGGTACTAATCGCCCAACGGGTTATTTTGACTTTGTTGCGGTCCGCGCCGGTTTCGATGATCAGGGAATCGTCTTTAATGGTGATAACTCTGCCAACGATGCCGCCGATTGTGGTAATCTCATCGCCGATTTGGAGCGTATCGCGCATTTCTTGCTCGGCTTTCTGCTTCTTTTTCTGCGGTCTGATCATGACGAAATACATGATCGCAAACATACCGCCCATTAGAAATATAAGAGAAAAGTTGCTTTTTCCGCCTGCCGCACCTGAGGTTGCAGGGGCTGCTAAGAGTGTAATAAAGTCCATTAATAAAAAACCTCCGAATTTATGATATTTTAAGTATAGCTGTAAATGTTATAATATGCAAGTTATTTTTAAATTATCAGACCCGTGTATCAAGCAATTCAACATATTTCGCTTTGAAGGTTTCAAATGTCCCATTATCTAGCGAATTGCGAATTTCTTGCATGAAATTGTTATAAAAATACAGGTTATGCATCACACACAGTCTCATTGCCAGCATTTCTTTCGCCTTGAATAAATGGTGTATGTATGCCCTGGAGTGTCTCCGGCAAGTTGGACAAGGGCAAGTGGCGTCAAGTGGGCTTTCGTCCGAGGCGTATTTTGCATTGTTAAGGTTACGAATGCCCTCCCATGTGAACAAGTGGCCATGCCGGGCGTTGCGGCTGGGCATAACGCAGTCGAATAGATCTACACCCCTGCTGACGCCCTCAAGAATATTGCCCGGAGTCCCCACGCCCATTAAATACCTGGGTTTTTCCGCCGGCATATAGGGTTCGACGGCGGATATGATGCGGTACATGTCTTCTTTGGGCTCACCGACCGCTAATCCCCCGATTGCGTAGCCATCGAGGTCAAGTTCCGCTGTTTTTTGCATGTTCTCAACTCGCAGGCTGTCAAATGTACACCCTTGATTGATGCCGAAAAGCATCTGCTTTTTGTTTAAGGTGTCGCTCAGCGAATTCAGGCGCGCCATTTCCTCCTTGCAGCGAGTCAGCCAGCGCATTGTACGATCGCAGGATCGTTCGGCATAGACGAGCGTCGCAGGATTTTCCACACACTCGTCAAATGCCATGGCTATGGTTG
>JAAYFA010000062.1 GCA_012728445.1 Clostridiales bacterium
CCTTCTTCTATATATACTTTTATGATATTCGGTACTATTTTCAAAAACTTTGGCAGCCAATCGCTAAAGACGAAACCGGCAAGCTTGATCACGGATAGTACCGTCTGCAGGCATCCATCGTATCGGCCGCACCGGTCGGGCCGGGCTTGGCGGTATAGCCTT
Organism: Clostridiales bacterium; assembly: GCA_012728445.1. Classification (GTDB taxonomy): domain Bacteria; phylum Bacillota; class Clostridia; order Oscillospirales; family Acutalibacteraceae; genus UBA1447. The sequence goes on from JAAYFA010000062.1 coordinate 163, forward strand.
TTCGTTTTGTGATTTTGCAGAAAAATCGCTGCTTAAAGATATTGAAAAACTCATCGGCAAAAGTGTACCCGTGGTGGATGACCATCCCTATCCGCTGATGATTACGGTAATTCCCCCCAAAGCCTGCAGCAGCAGCGCAGGCCCAGAGTGCAGGGAGCACGGACACAAGCTGCGGACAAGCCAAATCGGCAAAGGCGCACGGACAAATTTACGACTTCCGCCGACAGAGCGAAAAAAACCGGCAGAAGCACCGATTCAAGATGGTAATACCTGTAAAATAAGGTGCCCGAGTTTCTATTTAATCTTAAAAAGCTGCTCGTTGAGATAATCTCAGCGAGCAGCCTTTTAAACATTTAAACCTGCATTAACCCAGCGCCACATCCAGTAGCATCATCACTGCGAAACCGATCCCGGTGCCAATGGTTCCAACGTTGGAATGCTCACCGGACTGTGCTTCCGGAATCAGGTCTTCAACAACAACATAAATCATAGCGCCCGCAGCAAAAGACAAGATGTACGGTAATATGGGGATAACGAGGGCAGTTAATAAAATGGTGAGCAACGCACCAACAGGCTCAACAACCCCGGACAGGGCACCGTAGGTGAAGGCGCGACGTTTTGTGAAACCGTTCCCAATAAGCGGCATGGAAATAATAGCCCCTTCCGGAAAGTTTTGTAGCGCAATACCGATTGACAGCGCAAAGGCGCCGGCCATGGTAATAGTCGTGTTGCCGGCAAGTACACCGGCAAAAACAACGCCTACCGCCATGCCTTCGGGGATATTGTGAAGCGTCACGGCAAGCACAAGCATGGTGTTCTTGCCGAGCGAGGATTTCATGCCTTCCGGCTTTTTAGAATTCAAATGCAGATGGGGAATAATCGAGTCCAAGAATAACAAAAAAAGAATACCGAATAAAAAGCCCACAACAGCCGGTAGCCATGAAATGCCGCCGCTACTTTCTGCCATTTCGATCGCCGGAATCAAGAGCGACCAAACGGAGGCGGCAATCATAACGCCGGAGGCAAAGCCCAAAAGCATTTTTTGTACAAAGGGTTTGATTTCACCTTTTAAGAAGAAAACCATTCCGGAACCGATTACGGTCCCCGCAAACGGAATCATAATGCCCACGAGCATTTTAACGGTATCACTCATCATAAAAACATCCTTTTGGCGTATTTGTTGGCAGGTGATTTTTAGGCTGATTTTAACGAGGGCTCAGCATTAACATCCTGTTTTAACAGGGCACTAAGGCCCTCGTCAAAAAGAATAAATGCAAAACACCGGAGAGGGAAGCAATCAGCGGCGCTGTTTTCGTTGCCGCCATAAAGTTCATCATAGGTCAAAATGTGCTCTTCCCTTTCATCGATTTCCACTCCACCTTCATTTTTTATTACCATTACTATAACATAGGAATACAGCTTTTTCAAGCTTAGCGGGCGGACATTTTACCATGATATTTCACAATAACAAAAAAGGCAAAATGAATCCATGCTACAATAATAGAATGCAATATAAGAAAAAAACACAGTGGGTAAACACAGGAGGCTGCAAATTCTCCATAGGCGGCCTTATTTGTAAAAGAGTGATTTCGCCGGCAAATGTCAAGATGCTACTTGAAACGGGGCAAACAGCCGAAATCCGGGGATTTACTTCCAAGAAAGGCAAGCCGTTTGACGCGGTACTTAAGTTGGAAGCAGGAAAGGGCGTTTTCGATTTTTCCTAAATTATCGTTGACTATTTTGAAAGGAATGCGGCAACTGCCGCAGTGATAACTATGAGTAAAAAAGCACCCGTAAAAGCATTTGAAATGTATCTGATACGCCACGGAGAAACAAGCAGCAACGCAGGAAAACCACGTGGGGAACACGAACACGCGCACGACCCCGGTCTCACCGAACGCGGCAAATGCCAGGCAGCGCTTGTGGGCAAACGAATGGCCGCA
>JAAYFA010000056.1 GCA_012728445.1 Clostridiales bacterium
CCGGCCGATTGAATCATTTTATACAGTGACGGCGAAATCTTGTAGAGTTTATGTTCCAAACTGTTTTGTGGCGGAGGAATGTTCTGCAATAAATCAGTTTTTTCGCGTTTCCCCTGCCAGGAAGAAATTGTATATTCGTAATCGTTGAGCTCTGCAACACTTGTCGCCTCAAGCTCATCGTACCCATGCTCAAACTCCGGCAAAAACAAAGGGCTGCTGTTGATTAGCCCCGCATCTTCAAGCTCATCGAATCGCTTTGCCGCCGGGAAGATCTCAAACTTCTGATTGAAGGCATATAGGATAAGCGGAGAAAGTGTATAATGCAAAAATTCAATTAGCCATGGAGCATTTTGTAAATTTATCTCATCAGCGGGGCTCAGCTTAAAACCGGGCTTCGCAAAATAGTAAAACAGATACCGCTTATAGATCGAGAAGATACTCTTCTTCGGGTTCTGTTTGGTCGCCAATATCTCGTAAAGCGAAGCGTACCCTTCTTCAATAAAACTGTAAGGCGGCATGAAATATTCTTCCGCGTATTTTGTTTGAGCGAAGAAAGCATGGAAAAGTCTGTGAGCCAAAAGCTCGATATCCCGCTCGTTCCCGCTTTTCATACTAAACGCCGCGTTATCGTCACCGGCTCCTGCGAAGATGGGCTTGCTCTCATCGTTTAAAAGAAACAATCGGAAATCCGGCAAGCCAAACCCGAAAAGTTCTTCGAAGTAGGAGACGGTTTGCATCACACGTTCTACGACTTTCTCATCATGGCGTTGCATAAACAGTTTAACTTTTCCTTCTGTTACCGCTGCGCTTGTATAGAATATGCTTCTTTTTCTAAGCTTGGCGACACGATATACACTGTCAAGAACAGTTGTAAAATGCTCGGTTTTGCCGGGCAGGCAGACCGTGAAGCTACAATCAAAGGGCAACGTTTCCGTGTCCGGGTACTTTGTCGGATGGGGTAAAGCCACCGCCCGACAAAGCTCAAAGGCACCATAATCCTTCAGCAAAATCCCCTGATAGCCGTGCTTGCCCCCGGCGCCGAGGGCTGCGCTGTAGGAAATGCTTTTTGTCGTTTCACCGATGAATAGGATGCCGTCCTCGGCCTCGGGTGAAAACACGTTTTCTCCGTCGACGTATCGTAAATCGAACATTCTGATTTCAGCGCAGACAAATATCATCTTATTGCACGCACTGTTACCACTGATGTCAATGTCGACACGAAGCGTGTTTTCGTGCTGCACCTTAATTGTGTAGTCTAAATGTATCATAGGCTTACAGAACGAACTTAATCGTTTTAATTTCGAATGCGCCGAGGGTCAATTCTATTCCACCGTCTACGCCGCATTCCAGCTGTGAATCAATTTCTTCAAGCATGTTGGTTACATAAGCATTTTTATAAGCGAACCCGGGTCTTAGAACGGTCTTACAACCATATTTTTCCGCTTCATAAAGACGCAGTACGATGCCTGTTCCATCTTCGGCAGGTTTAATCGTTTCGATGATGACATTGTCGCAATCGATTTGTGCCAAGCAAGGCAATTCTGCACCGGTATGGCTCACGCGCACGTCATGGTTTAGTTCATAGGCCGGGCGTGTAACCGTCGGTACGGTAAAGCCTCCTTGATGCGGCATAAAGGAATAGGTCGTATCGTGGACGCCGGCGTCCCCCGTATAGTCGGGAATGGTACCGGCTTTGTGCAGTGTCAACGCTAAACGAGCGTTTTTCATGGAAACCCCGTATTTACTGTCGTTGAGCAGTGCAACGCCGTACCTCGACTCGGAAATGTCGGTCCACTTATGATTACAGACTTCAAATTTTGCCGCTTCGATGCTGTTGTTTCTTGTTGTCGGGCGGGTTATAAAGCCGAGCTGTATCTCATTTTTTGCTTCGGTAACGCGCAAATCAACGTCGAATACGGCTTTGAGCAGCAGATGCCGGTCTTGCCAATACATGACGGTTTCAAAATCAATGCGCTGGGTATCCGCATAACATATCAGGTCACAAACAATGCGACTGCGGGTGCCGATTGCCCATTCACTACGTAAGCGTAGCTGCAATCTACCGTTTGATATCAGTTTTCTGCCCTTAAAGCGGGTTTCGAGCACATATTTATTTTCCGTATTTGCGTCAATGTTCCAGTTGTCGTTTTCAAGGGGTATATCTTCAGCAGTGATAAACGCACCCAGTGGGTAGGCATTCGTGCCGGTGCGGTCAAGCCTTCTATGCTCAATTTTATCAATAAAATTTATGATATAGCCGTTTTCGTCAAAATCAAACGATGCAAACGGTGTTTCAACACTTTTTCCGTCGTACGTAAAAGAATCATCCGCATAGAGCTTTTTGTTTGAATTGCCCGGAGAAATAGAAAGAGGAGCAAGACTCAGTCCGCCGACAGCCGTTTTTTCGTTGCCGTGGATGTCTGTGTAATACTCGGTTATTGCGTTTGGCGCTGTAATTTTACCGCTGACTGTAAACTGACTCGTCCTTTCCCAAGAAAGGGAGTTCATAAACGAAGTGCCGGTTTCTTTTCCGAAGGCTGACGTTATTGTTTCAATATCGGACAGAGTTTCTTTGATAAGTGCCGAGACTTCCTCCTTGGCTTGAACGTGAACAACCGGAATGGAGGAACCGGGCAAGATATCGTGAAACTGGTTAAGGAGTAGCACTTTGTACTGTTCTTCGATTTTATCGCGCTTCCCACCTTTTTTTGTTGCCATTTCTATAGCGTTTGCAAACTCAAGGTCGTGCAGTGCGACTTCCGCCTTGCGGTTGTTGCGTTTGATGTCGTGCTGGTTGGTGAGCGTGCCGCGGTGGAACTCTAAATACAGCTCGCCGTCGTATTCAATCGGGTCATCCAACTCTTTATCGAGACGTTCCATGAATTCCGTAACCGTGCCTATTTTCGATTTTGGTATGCCGTTTAAATCTTTTATACGACTATAACTGTCTAAAACTTCAAAATCCGGGCCACCGCCGCCGTCGCCGTGGCCAAACGGAACGACGTAACCGGATGTCATGCGTTTGTCGGCAATATCATCCCCACACGCTATAGCGACATTGACATCAATCTGATTGGCGAGCATGGTGAAGTTCGTCAACACACTCGTACCGTCAATGCCAACCCAGCGGAAAGAATTATAGGGGAATTTATTGATTTCGTTCCAAGCAATTTTTGTTGTTGAAAAATATTTGACATCGCACCCCTTCATGATTTGAGGGATGTTGGCACTGTAGCCGAAAGTATCCGGCAGCCAGAACGTGTCGGATTTTTTGCCGAAATGTTCCATCGTAAATTTCTGCCCGTAAATAAATTGACGAATCATCGACTCTCCACCGGTAATGTTGCAGTCACACTCCACCCATACCCCGCCGTTGCAGTCATACCGTCCCTCGGCCACACGCTCCTTTATACCCTCAAAAATATCGGGGTAATAAAGGCGCATCCATTCGGTGTGCAGTGCCGACGACTGTATAAATGTGTATTCGGGGTAATAATCCATCATCTTTAGGGCGTTTGAATAGGTGCGCGCGCACCTTCTGATGCCATCACTTATCGGCCAATACCATGCCGTGTCTAGATGCGAATGACCTACGAAAATCACCTCGCCGCTGTTTGAGCGCGTTTCGGATTTACTCAATATTTTTTTCATGATTTCACGTGCACGAGCAAGTGCGGGGCGCCAAACGCGTTCGTCGTGTTCATAGGGATTCATATATACAGCCGCATTGACCTGTTCAATAATACGCATTGCCTCTGCGGCAATGAAAGAATCGTGCGATTTATCATAAAGTTGCAGAACAATCTTCAAGTCCATCACATAATCGGCAATATCTGTCTGGCGTTCCACGATATCTATGCCATTAAAGGTTTGCGTGATGTTATAAAATGCCGAGTCATCGCAGTCATACCCCGTGAGGCAACCGGTGGGGACACCGGCGTATGATTCCACCGCAATGTCATAATATTCGCCTTCAACCGCGCAGTCGATAATGGGCTGCGCGTAGAAAAAGTCGAACATTGGTGTATTGGCATGAAAAAGAGCGCCGCCGGGTTTGCCGTTTACAAACAGCAATGAGTCCTGCTTGGTGCAATCCGCATGAATAGAAAGCGCTTTACCCGCCCATTCTTTCGGTACGGTAAAGCCGGATTTAAACCAGCCACATTTAAGTGCACAGCCCCAAGTTTCGCCTTTTTTAATAGGTTTGTAATCGGCCATGGGTACCGAACCGTTATTCTCTTGTGTCTCAAAAACTTCTACATTTTCAAGTTCGCCGAGTTTTTTATACATAAGCTCCGCATACGTACGTTGCACACGCGTCATTTGTGTATAGACCTTTTCGAACTCCTTATGAACAAGCATATTTTGCCTCCGTCTTTTCGTTAAGTCGATATAGATTGTAGAGGGCATCTATCTCTTTGTCAAGAAAACGCCCATGAATACCGACATATAATTGTTTTGAGCCTCTGCCAATTATGAACATTGAAGCATCATTTAATGAATATGTAAAAGACCGCAGCGTTTTGTCCACGATGCGGTCTCGTTTTATGGGAGTGGTCGTGTTGCTACCGTGTCGCTTCTTCCACTGTTTCTTCGTTTTCTTCCTCTTCCGGTTCATCGCTGTCGTTATCCGCATCAAGGGTTTTTGGTCGTATAAACCAATTCATTAAATATAGATATCCTATGACAAAAGCCGGTACGGCAATCAGCAAGCTCAGTGCTAATGCAGTGTACCACTCCATATTAAGTTGTTTGTGGTCAATCACCGATTTCGCCATATGAGAAATTCCGACAAGAATAAAAGCCAATCCGCCCGTTATTTCATAGGTCCATGAAACGACAACTATAGCAATCATAATCAACGCGGGAATATTTTTCATGAAAAAGTTTGTCGCAATTTCCTTGTAAGGGATGTTGGAAATATTGCGCCCAAAAAGATCAACCACAAAAGTTTTAAAGTTGGTGCCGGGAACAATGTCGTTGCGTGAAAAATACAAAAGAACCACCGCAAAAATAAGCGCCAATATCCGCGGTGACCATAAAAGAAGTTTAGCTTTTTTGCTTTTCATTTTTTGCCTCCGATTTGCTTGTTTGCGTCTGCTTGAATAAGAATGTTGCAATTGCTATTGTATATGCCGTGTTGCATTCATGTCAAGCATAATGCGAAAATATCCCTAATCTACATTTTCTTGGGTCAACGATCAATCCTCTTTGAGTATAGCAATCTGACCCGGCGAAAGCCAAATACCGGCCGTTTGACCCCTTTGAACGTCTTTTTCGCCAACCGGATCCGTGTGTACGCCAATTGCGCTAAACTTATTGCCATAATTGCATTGCAGCAAGTTAAACCCTGTTTTCAAGGTGATGCTGACATAGGTTGACTCCTCCGGTGAATTGCAACAAACAATATAGTAAGTACTCCCCTCTTTATCATAAAAGCGGGAAAATATCAACGGCACATCGTCGTTTGAATCAATCTCCAACACATTGCCAAACGGCTCAAACAGTGGCACGCCGCCGTACGCTTTGCCGACATGGTAGCAAGTATCAATTTTTAGTTGAGTAATGATTTCACCACAATAATTGTTAAAAACACGGTTTACTTCCGACATATCTGTGAAAGCCTGTGTCCGCTCGCCCAATTGATTAATAGGTGCGTTGCGGTAATTGTCTTGAATGCCCGGCATTTGAATCACATACCAGGAAACTCCGGCAGCTCCGTGTGCCACAGATGTACCAAGCTGCCACTGCAAGTCATTTTTTGACGGACAGCGGTACCGATAGTGTCCGCAGGAAAGTGCTGTGTTGAAAAATGGCACGCCTAATCGCTTGGTCGCCAGGCCGTATTCCTTGAGGTTTTCAAAATATATATCCAAAGCATCAAATTCGTTTTGCATTTGAGCATAGCAATCGTATGACAAAAGTTTGGCGTTACCCTCTAGTACCACTCTGTTGAGATAATCCGCAAGGTTAGCCGAACCGATGCGCGGCGCTATCCAAGCAAACCAGGGCAGCAAGTTCAAATAAGCAATTAGTTGCGGTGCCATTTCCCCTTGAATTTTTAGAGCGGCAAACGCATCCGCCGCCTCATTGGCATCCGGCTCATCACCGGCAAAGAAACCATAAACGGCAGAATGAGAACCGTAATCGTCAAGTGCCTGTTGAAACAACTCTCTATACCCATCCTCGCCAAGTTTTGTCAGGTTGCGCCAGTGTGTACGGTAATCGCGCAAAATCACCTTGATGTCAAACTCCGCCGAACGGTCAAGCAATTTAATGACATCACCCTTGTCCGCAGAGGAATAACCCGGTGACATGGCAAGCGTGATGCCCAAATCCCGCCACATGGCAGGGGCGTCGGGCACCAGTTGGTGAATGCTGATGTTGCTCCAAAAGCTGATGGGATATTTGGGCATGAGTAAACCTCCTCATAACTCGGTGTTTCATCCAAAGATAGACGCGAGTTTGGTTTGTATTCATTGTCATCCATTACGACCGGAGAAAGTCTGTCGAATTATCAAGTAGCCGAAACGGCTTTGATTGCATTGATAACAATTCCAAAGAGCTTAAATATGATATCAAAGATGTAGCCGGCATCGGTAATTCTTACTGTTGTCCCTGTTAAATCCCAATTTACACCATAGGGTTCGAGCGTTTCATTAAGGTCGCCGGGGGCATAGTTATCGGTCGTAAAGCTGTTGAGCAAGGGCTTCATCACCTCCACGAAAACAAGCTTTGCAGCGGTTTCCATGTAAATCCGTTTTGCAAAGGGCGTATAGATCTTGTCTGCAAGATGAAAACCGGATGCGGGTAAGCCAAGGCTTACAAACAGCGTGTTTGCCACGCTGATGGGCATATTCGTCAAGGCAAACACAATTACTGCATTGAAGCTTTGCCTGAACAAGGTAACTTCCGCAGAGTCATAAGGTAGGTTCTCATCACCGGCATAGTGTTCTGCGTAAATCACGCCAAAAATTTCCAACATGTTCCGATAGTCACTTTGTTGCAATGTTACTCCGGCTTTTGCCGCGATTTCTTCAACACTGTCTACTTCCGGTGTTCCCGCTGTGTCGTATAGAGGCAACTTGAGAGCATCTGCAAGAGTGTCCAACATAGTTGCAAGCGCTTCATAAGCGGGTGTTCCCTCTTCTATTTTCAGCTTGCGAGCAAATTTGCTTGCATTTTGGGGCAAATCATACGCCGCTCTTATAATACTGGCGGTAAAATAATTGTAACTATATGTTGGAAAATCACGTTGAATCAAATCAAGCTGCGCCTGATTATAACCGGGCGGCAAATAGGAGATATCAATGGTGTCAACATAATGCGTTTTAACATCGACTGCGCTGTTTGAAAACGACACTTCGCGGTAAGCGTTCGGATAGGTCATCAGGCAACCTGTTTCAATATCATAAATCCTGTTCCCATTGGCGGAAACGGCCATTGAAATATCGTTAGCATGCCCATGCCCCGTAAAAAAGACTTTTATACCCCAATCGGCAAATTTATTGGCATTTTCTCTGTAGTTTTCCAGGCAAAGCATATTGCCGGCTAAACTTTGAATGCCGAAATGTTCCAGCACACTGTGGTGAACCATGCCGATAAGTTTTTTGCCGTCTATTTTTGCTTGATTGACCTGTACTTCTATCCAAGCAAGTAATTCCGGCGTCACTTGGCTACCATCTTTCCTGTAAATACAAGCATCCCAGGCAAGCAGGCGATATTCGTTGTCCAATTCCGCTGTATAAGAACCGGAAGTATCGTGTGCAACCAGCGCATCGCTGTACCCTAAGTCCCGGTAAACGGATATAAAATCCGCCAAATCCAGCCGTCCGCCCGATTCGGAAGTCCGAATATCGTGGTTGCCGGGTATTACAAATATTTTTTTACCGGTTCTTTGTTTAAACTCGTTGAGAATGGCTGCAATACCCAAATGTTCATCCCAGTGCCCATCCAGACTAATGTCTCCGGGGATCAATAGGTATTTCGCGGATGATTCTTCGAACCGGGACAGGAATTCATGTAGTATAGCATCCGACTCATAAATCAACATCCCCTTGTCGTTCACATGTGCGTAAAGTGGATCACCCGGTAGAAAACTTTGTTCCTCTATCGGTCCAATTGAACTGTGTGGCTGATAATGTAGGTCTGCCGCGACCCACACCGATAGAGGCTGTTCCGATTGGGCCGTCGCACCGATAAATGGCAGCAAAAGCGCAAAACAAAGAAGAATAGATAAGAACGACCTAAATGTTTTTTTCATTAGATTCAAACCCTTTCAAAATTTATTATAAAATATTCTTTAAATATTGCCCGGTAAAAGATGCTTTCACCTTCGCGACTTGTTCCGGCGTGCCCTGTGCCACTATTTTACCGCCCCTGTCCCCGCCGTAAGGGCCTAAGTCTATCACATAATCGGCAGTTTTGATAACGTCAAGATTATGTTCAATCACAAGGACTGTATTGCCCGAATCAACCAGCTTTTGCAGTACTTCAATCAGCCGATGCACATCAGCGGTATGCAGCCCTGTAGTTGGTTCATCCAATATATAAATGGTTTTGCCCGTTGCGCGCTTGGAAAGTTCGGTGGACAGTTTGACACGTTGTGCCTCTCCACCTGAAAGCGTGGTGGCAGGCTGCCCGATTTTTATGTAGCCTAGCCCCACATCAAAAAGCGTTTGCAGCTTGCGCTGAATTCTTGGCACAGTGCTGAAAAAGCTGAGGCCTTCTTCAACCGTCATTTCCAGCACATCATAAATAGTTTTGTTTTTAAACTTTACTTCCAACGTTTCTCGGTTATAACGTGCACCTTTACAGACTTCGCAAGGCACATAAATATCCGCTAAAAAATGCATCTCGATTTTTATGATGCCGTCGCCTTGGCATGCCTCGCAACGACCGCCCTTTACGTTAAATGAAAAGCGGTTTGCTTTGTATCCCCGTGTTTTTGCGGCCATGGTGGAAGCGAACAATTCACGAATATAGGTGAAAACGCCCGTATAGGTCGCCGGGTTTGAACGCGGTGTACGGCCAATCGGCGATTGGTCAATGTTGATGACCTTATCGAGCTCCCAAATGCCCTTCATTGCCTTATGTGCACCGGCATATTTTTTTGCACCATTGAGTTCTGCTGCCAGTTTTTTATACAGGATATCATTGACCAGCGAAGACTTGCCCGAACCTGAAACACCCGTCACCGCAACAAATTCACCAAGGGGTATGGTGACGTCAATATTGGCCAGGTTGTTTTCCGTCGCACCGATGATCTTAAGGTCTTTGCCGTTGCCTTTGCGACGCGTTTCGGGGATTGGTATGAAGCGCTTTCCGCTTAAATACTGACCTGTCAATGACTCGTCGCAGGCTTTAATATCTTCAACCGTGCCGACACAAACCACTTTGCCGCCATGAATTCCCGCGCCCGGTCCGATATCAACAATGTAATCTGCCGCATACATTGTTTCCTCATCATGCTCAACAACAATGAGCGTGTTGCCAAGGTCACGCAGTTTCTTCAGTGTTTCCATAAGCTTGGCGTTGTCCCGTTGGTGCAGACCGATGCTGGGTTCGTCCAATATATATAAAACGCCCATCAGCGATGAACCGATTTGTGTTGCCAAACGGATGCGTTGACTCTCCCCGCCCGAAAGGCTGCCGGAAGAGCGTGCGAGGGTAAGGTATTCGAGCCCTACGCTGCTTAAAAAGCTCATGCGCCCGCCGATTTCTTTGAGGACAGGCGTAGCTATTTTTTGATCTCTCTCATTTAATTGTAGGCTGTTTATAAATGCAAGGCC
>JAAYFA010000180.1 GCA_012728445.1 Clostridiales bacterium
CTTTCAAATACGCCCTAAAGCTATCCCCAATTTCAGGGTGTCCTAAAGCAACTTCGCAGTTCGCTTTCATAATACCTAACTTGTCGCCCATGTCGTAACGCGTACCGTCAAAGTCGTAGGCAATCAGTTTGTCTTGCCGTGCAAGGTCGCTCAGGGCCTCCGTCAGGTAGAACTCTTCGCCTTCCTTAACGTTTGCAAGGCCGTCCTCAAGCAGTTTGAAAGTTTCCGGCGGCAAAACAAGGCGGCCGAGGATGGCATACAGGCTCATAATTTGTTCTTCCGTGGGTTTTTCAAGGATGCTGTGGCAATTCATGGCTCTGCCGCTCAGTGGCGTGACATCGAGCGTGCAATATTTTTTAATTTGTTCTCTGCTCACTTCCTGAACGCCGACGGCCCCTTTGCCGTATTGTTCATAAGCGCGGCACAGCTGAGCGGTTACCGGGTCTTTGCCGAGGATAACGTCGTCCCCGTAAAGTACCGCAAACGGCTCGTTGCCGACAAAGGATTTGCCGCAAAGGATAGCGTGCCCCAAGCCTTTGGTGATCTTTTGGCGCAAAAAGTCTACATTGGCGAGTTCCGCAACGTCGCTAACCTGTTTTAAGACTGCGGCCTTTTCCGGCCTACCGGCGAGTGCGGCTTCCAGCTCAAAGGCATAGTCAAAGTGGTCCTCGATAACGCCTTTGCCGCGGCCGGTGATGATGAGGATATCCTCAATGCCGGCAGCCGCCGCTTCTTCCACAAGGTACTGAATAGCGGGCTTGTCTACAATATTGAGCATTTCTTTAGGAACGGCTTTGGATGCGGGCAGTACACGTGTACCAAGGCCCGCCGCGGGAATAATTGCTTTTGTAATTTTCATAATAAAGTCTCCTCTTTTTATTTATAACCGGCTTACGGTCTGGTTGACAATCATCCAGAGCAAATCATACAACAATACGCTGCCCATGAGCGCCAGTCCTGAGGCGCCGCCGCGGCGGATAACGAGCAGCCTGAAAACATTTTCGTCCTTGGCAAAACGCCGCATAGAGGTAATGTCGGCCATCACCTTTTTTTTGTAGGTCGGTACCGCGATGAGTGCGGCGGCGATTCTTATGGCAAGTGTTAGGCCGAACATTCCCCACAATACGGGGGCATACGCCGTCAGTTGCGCCTGCAAGCCGGCCATATCGGCAGGGGTAATATTGCTCAGGGGCATGGCGAGAAAGATTTTTTGTATCTCCGCCGTGGGACCCGCAAAAAAGACGGACAAGGCGAAAGTGAGCCCCAGGAATATGCCGCCCAACCGGTAAAGCTTACGGTAAAAAAACCAGTAGGGCGTAAAAAAGAACGCAGCCCAACTCCAACCGATTTTTACGCCGGGAAGCTCAAGCTTTCGGAATTTTTCCAAATACCGTTTGGCGCCTAATTGAATATACAGCGCGATGTCTTGCGCTTTTACGCCGCCGATTGTTTCGTCCGCGGAAACGCCCCTGAGGAAGGGCGGGAGCACAGCGTCTTTGGGCGTACCGGAAGGTTGAGCTGTGGCAAAAGGCTGTGCCGGGGCATTCGCTTGTTCATCTTCGGTAAAGTTTTTTTGGCAACCGGTGCAGATTTCCCCATCGGCGGGGTTGTTTGTGCCGCAGGTGCCACAGACGTTGCCGATGTCTTTTTTGGGGTCAAAGCCGCCGGCGTCCTCTTGCATGCCCGCCGTGCGCCAGACAAAGCCCTCCGCATGGAGTGCGTCGTTCACACAGGCATTATGCTCAAGCCAGCAGGCGCGGTGCTGTGGGGTACCACACTCCGGGCAAACGACAATGTCGTCCACCGGGTCAAGCGGTTTTTTGCAACCGTCGCAAAGTTCATTTTCGTAAAGCAATTTTTCCATTTTTTCACCGAGACCAATCCATTTGATTCAAATATAATAATCTGTTGACCTGTATATTGTATCAATTCATTATGAACAATTCAATTGTTTTGTTGCCGGCACGGATGGAACATCGCAAACGCCCTGTTCAACACAACTTTTTCAATGGTTAAAAAAGCAGTCAGTAGCCCAACCAGTTTGCGACTTCATAATTTGGTGAAACAAGAGAGAAGGCGGTCAAGTAAATTAAAACAAAAATTGTTGTCAACAAATTCCTATCAAAAATTTGAACAGCCTTGTCGAAGACGGACATGAAGGCACTATCTTTGATGTGCAAAAAGTAGAACAAGAAACAGAATTGTACAAGTGCCGACGCCATAACAGAGTCAATAAACGCCTCGCTAAAAGCCAACGCCACAACGGAAAAAATGGGTTGCACCATAATCAGGATGATAATGAACTTAAACATCTTATCCTTAGCGGCGATGATGGTGTTTACCCAAAACATAGCGAAAATAAGGATAAGGGGGAAAACGATAGCAAGGCTGTAAACGATGTTTTTCCAACTCGATTCCAATACATTGGCAAGGCTTAAATCTTCAACACGCTTGATGTCTTTCCCAAACAGCAGCAGGGCAGCAGCCGCGGCAATCAAGCACGCCCCACCCAGGAGAATGCTTTGTGAAGCATAGCTTTTTAAATAGGCATTGTAAAGCAAAAGAACGATAATCGCCGGCATAAAAATAAAAACAAAGGCAGGTTGTATGGCACAGCAGACAAAGCAAAAAATCGGTATATGCCAATTGTCCTGCGCTTTACCCGTTGTCGCGAAAGCAACAATCAAACAAAAAACAAAGATAACATTGTTAACAATTAACCCACGATTGACAAATTTAGCCGCAAATATAATGCCGTTAAGCACAGAACTACCCAATAAAAAAGCGACAAGAAGGGCAAGGGTCCTTCTTGTCTTTTCATCCGCATAGCGGTTCGCATGGCGAATAAGCTTGCCCAAAACCAAAGTGATAAATATGCAGGCGACCATCGCTAAAGCGATTGAAAGTGTAAGGCCGCGGTAGGGGAGCCGATAAAACATTTTAATCAATAAAAATGCCAATATCACGGCTTCATATTCAAATTTAGAAAAAATAGTTTTCATCAATTATGACGCTTCCTTAACAAACAATTTGCAAATCAAACTCTTCCGACCAGTGCGCCTCTGATGTCCTTCCAAACTTCACCCGTTTGGAAGGAGAAAAAAGCCAAGGCGAAATAAGCAATCAACAGCAGGTACAGCAGGAAATGATTTTTGAAAAATTCGCCCAGCCGCTTTGCCGCTGCCGTGACCGCAGGGTTACCCGTGTACAGAAAATAAAAGATGAGAAAAAACTGAACAACAACAACCGCAATCCTGCCGCGGTAAAAATTTGTTGAGAGAATAAACATGGGGAACCGTGCAACCGGTGCCAGCAGGCCTAAAACAAAGACGAGTTTTTCAAACTTGTTTGAGCTTGCTTTTATTGCGTTTATCCAAAGGAAAACGAACACAGCAATCAGCGGCAACAAAAAAATCGTCGCGGTAATTTCGCCGTAAAAGCGCATATGTAGGTCCATTGCAAGGGTGGTGTTCCAAAGGTTTTCGGGGGATTTAATCAGCAAGGTGTCCACCACATCTTTAAAATAGCCGACAAAGGGCAAATCCGTTTTGCCCGCGGCATAAGCCACCAAATCGTCTACATGATTAAAGTTGTCTACCCCTTCATATAAAAAAAAGTAGGCCGAAAAACCCGCCATCGTCACAAAGCCAAAAAAACACAGCAAGATGTTTTGCTTTGAATGATTGTTGCGGGTAACTTCATAAATAAGCAGCAAGGCGACTGCCGGCATGTAAGTGAAGGCGTAGCCCGTATAAGTCGCAAGGCTCATAAAAATCAAGGCGGGCACAAGCCACTTAAAACCTTTTTTATTCAGTGCAATAAGTGCTGACAGGGTAAAGATGACCAACACCCTGTCCACCGAAAGCAGGCGGGGGTAAAGGGATGCAAGTGAATACGGAACGGCTAAAAACAGGGCAATCAATAAGGCGGCTATTTCCTTGCTTTCGTCACCCGCTTTGCGTATGATACGCCCGGCGACAAAGGCAAACAAGACCGCTTCGAGTATAAAAACAACAAAGAAAAATTGCTCCATAAAGGCCTGCGATTTATAGTCCGTAAACAGCGACATAACAGAGCCGATGAAAAGCCGCGGGGCAAAGCCGATGCGGTAATCAAAAATGTGAAGCATGGAATAAATGTCCGTGGTAACGCTCAGTTTTTGAGGCAGGTAAAGGAGCAATAATAGCATAAAAACCGGCAGTTCATATTTCGTTTTTTGATAAAGTTTGAAGAGGAAGGACTTACCGGTGAGGCTGCCGGCGTTGCCGGCATCAAGTGTAACCGGTTTAACCATATCAAACTGCCTCCTTTATGCTTATTTTACAGTTGTTTGCCACTTTGCGACCCACTCTTCGTGTGCGTATCGCAAGAAGACGGCAAGAGCAGAGCCCTTGCCCTACACCGACCCACTCTTCTCTTCGCGTCTTCGCGCGCATGCGTATCGCAAGCGTATTTTTAACAATTATATGTTGTAGCCCGTACTTTGTCAATAAAGTGTGGGCTCTTGAAGCGAAAAAAGCACCAAGTGCATAGCGCTTATAAAAAATTTTTTTGACAACTTGTGGCAGAAAAAAGTGTTCTTTTCTATATGTAGCGCTAAAAAAGCAAAAGCGCAGGTTTTTCCCCAAAATATAGTATGATTGGGGAGGTTGATTTGCTTTATTTGCCTTGCCCGGGCCGGTGAAAACTGTTGACATAC
>JAAYFA010000074.1 GCA_012728445.1 Clostridiales bacterium
CCATTCAGTTTTGTAGTTATATTTCAAAGGGTCTTTTTTAATGCCATACCGATTGTGCCGTTCTCTCGATAACCGTCACTTTCCGAATCGCAAGGCTTGCGGTATCACGTTCAAGTTCCCGCTCCAAGTAAACCTTTTTATGCTTGCTCATCGCAGCGAGCTTGATGATGATCGGTGTACCGTTTTCAACCTCTTGTTTGAAGCGCCGAAGGCCGATGGTCAGTGTGCCGTCTATATTGAAATAATCTGCCATGAGTACACCAGCCGCGTAAATTTGCACAGCGTTGCCGCTAAACGCACACTCCAGGCGGATATCTTCGCAGGATTCAAAAGCGTCCTGCGGGACATGCAGGCGATACTGCGCTTTTTCTCCACGGGAATACAGATAGTAATCGTACCGCTGGCGCTGCGGTTCTTCTTGTTCGAGTGTGATGGCGGGGACATTTCCACTGCTTTCTTTAAGCAGTAAAACCTTGTCTTCATACGGCAAAACCGTGTCTTTGCTAAAGAAAACCCGGTCATTTACATACCACAGGTCAAGGGCTGTTTTTTGTGAGAGGATATACACTTCGCAAGGCTTGCCACGGGTGAAAAAAGTGATTGCCGGCTTGCTTTCGTCATAGGTGGGCAGCTCATATTTGTCGCCGTTTTGCGTGGCTTGCGTTTCAAAGTCTCCGTCCGCTTCAAACGTGCAGTCAACCCCGTCCGGTGTAAAAAGGTAGAGCTTTTCAATGCCATTTTCCTGCACCGTGCATATCGGTTGCGCAGTGATATACAAGAAGGTGAAGCCGTGAAATGTAAAGCGAAATGGGAAGAGAATGGAACTGCCGCAAGGAACACTCGGGAGCGGAACCGTCGTCGTCGCACCGTTTTGGAGCAGTGTAAGCGTCCCGCTTTCAATATCCTCAAAGGGGTCAAGTCGCTGGTAATTGTTGACCAGTACATAGCCCTCGCCATTCTCGTTGATGCGAACAGCGGTTTTAACATCAAGCTGTGTCCCGGTCTTTTGAGCAAACATGCTCTGGGTAAGCGCAAAGTTCGAGCCGAAACATTGCAGAAAATAATGTATTAATTTCAAACGGTGATAGCTCTCACGCAGGTAGCCGTATTCGGAAAGCGGCGACTGAAAGTCGTAGCTGATAACCGGGCAGTTGTTGGGATAAGATGTCCGTTTACTCTCTTGATATAAGCCACCATAGGGGTTCCTGCCACCATGGTACATATAATAGCCGGGCAGGTTCATCCCGCGTGCAAGGTAGATAAGCAAAATGGAATACGCGTCGTCCGATGAAATCACCGGGCGGCGGTGCTCGGTCACTTGATTACCGCAGCCAAGCTCGCACGTGGCAAAGGGAAAGTCATCATAAGTGGTTTCCCCCAGTTTTGAGGGTTTGAGAATATCACTGCCGATGCCATCGTCCGCCCGACTGTCGATGATGCGAAAACGGTTGTCCGTCGGAAGCGGTGTTTTACGGCCGTCCCAGGGTTGTTCCGGGTAGGTGCCGAACATCGGCAGAAGTTTGTTCGACGCCACGGTGTTAATCGGCCAAGCAGTTTGGGTATAAAGCGGTAAGACAAAGCCGACATCAAGCGCCAGTTGCCGCAAGACAATAAGGTGATCTTTGTCCGGCCCGTCATATTCATTTTCGAGCTGAATGCCGATAACCACGGAATTGTTTTGGTAAAAGTAATCCTTAGACTGTTCATAGTATTTTTTGTAAATTGTCCGCACCTTTTCAAGGTAAGCGGGGCTGTTGGTGCGTTTGTCCTGCCGCTTTTGGATAAACTGCGGGAAGCCGCCGTATACGACCTCACCGTGGCACCAAGGGCC
>JAAYFA010000251.1 GCA_012728445.1 Clostridiales bacterium
AGAAGATACTTACACCGATGGAGACGACAAAGTAACCGTTACAGAAAATTATCATGTGGTGCGTCAAGGCAACATCATGTTTGAAAAGGTGCCCGTGGACGGGTCCGTCAAAATGCCGGATGCGCATATGGATGCAATAGAACCCTATGATTATTCGGCCCTTGTGCCCTTTTCCTCCGCCTACCTGCCGGGCTACTTGGCAGACAAATATGATGTGGAAGCGGACACTTGCAGTGAACGTGCAAACGAGCGCATTCGCGCGAGCACAGCGGACGCACTTCGTTCCACTGTAACCGGCTATGACAGCGTGAAAACGGAATCTTCTGCTATTGAGATTCAGGCAGGCGGGGTAAAATATGCCTTTCTACCGGTGTGGATGCTCAATACCAAGTGGAAGGGTAAGGATTTTCTCTTTGCTATGAACGGGCAGACCGGCAAGCTTATTGGCGATTTACCTGTTGACTGGGGTAAGTTTTTCATGTGGTTTGCGGGTATTTCGCTGCCGCTGATGGTGCTGCTTGGCATCATCTTATTTTGAGGGGGGATTTGATATGAAAAGAAAAATCGCATTACTTGTATCAATTCTGTCCCTCAGCCTTGTTCTGTTGCTGCCGGTTAAAGCCGCACAACTTGATTGGGCTGTAAGCGGCACAGAGTTGCTTGAGGATGACAAGAATTTTCAGGTTAATGAGATAGACTTCCAAATAGCGCGACAGACCCTATGTAATATAGAATTTGTTGATTTTGAAGATAGTGCAGCAGTGCTTGCCGATGAAGACGACGATGGTTCACCTTGGGTAAACTTGGCTATCGTCATACTCGTTCCTCTGCTAGTTGCAGGTGTGGTATGCGGTATATTCTTATCGCAGATGAAAACCGCCGTGCCCCAACGGGCGGCAGATAACTTTATCCCCGGTGGGGGCGTAAAGCTGACCATGCAAACGGACAAATTCTTGTTCAAAACTGAAACACGAACACGCATCGAAAAACAACCATCAAGCGAAGACTCCTCTGCTCGGCAGTGATGGGGCTTCCGCTTGCAAAAGAAAATTCCGGCGAGGTGAAATAGATGAAACTAAAGGCACTGCTCGCAGTGTTCGTCTGCATTGCGGTTTTGGGCGGTTGTAATATGTCCAAAGACAAAACGAAAGACACGGGAGCAAGCACAGAAAGTTTGACGGCGATCTCCGGAACTTCTGAAATAACTCAGCCGTCATCTCTGGCCGATACAACTTCGGAATACAAAACACAGATACCGGAGGAATCGGACGGACATACGGATCCTGCAACAGAAGCACTAATTTTTAACATTATAAAAAACGAAGCAAAAGCATATCTGGATGCCGGTATGACTATTTTATTCACCGGAGAAACGATCACACTGGATGGTGCGGATTGTTATCTTGTTGATTTGGGAACAAACCACGAAGAACAGTTTGTACGAGAAATACATTACGCAGTGAATATCAAGACGCAGCAGGTTTATCTGTACGACGTTATCATGGATACGTGGGAAGAGCTACCTTAGTATATGACAAGCTAATTTTCGAAGCACACTTCATAAGCGCAGCGACTCCATAGCCCAAGGCTACTTCATGTTCCGCAAACGGAAGGCTTCATTAAAAAAGGCTTCGATTTCAAAAGAAATCGAAGCCTTTTTTGCCTAAAGTACCTCAAATTGATACAATGGCACGAAAGGTCAAAGGGGGTTGCATTTTGTCCGATTTGATTTTCAGAGCGATCGGCTGAAGTCGAACTGACTTCTTTGATTTTTTCGAAAGAAGGCAACTCAATTGTTTCAACAACACTGTTGCAATGCTTGTAGAACTTGGTAGTTTTTACAATAGAACTAACTTCTTGCGTCACGCTTTATTAAATTGAAACAGGAAAGGTTCAGAACCAGGCAAACCGATGATTGCTTGCCCCAATTTAAGGCGGGCGATATCCCAATCCTCAACCACATAAGC
>JAAYFA010000218.1 GCA_012728445.1 Clostridiales bacterium
AGGTTATACACAAGTGCTTTGGCTCGATGGTATTGAGCGCAAATATATCGAAGAAGTCGGCACGATGAACGTATTTTTCATCATTGACGGCGAGATAGTAACGCCCGAGCTACAGGGTAGCATTTTAAATGGCATCACTCGTATGTCTTGTATTGACATTTTGCGCTCTTGGGGCCTACAGGTAACCGAACGCGCCATCACCATTGACGAGGTCGCGAAAGCGGCGGACGAAGGCCGGCTGGATGAAGCGTTCGGTTCCGGCACGGCGGCGGTCATATCCCCCATCGGCGAGCTCAGGTGGGGTGACAAAAGCATGATTATCAACGACGGCAAAATCGGCGCAGTTTCCCAAAGGCTGTATGATGCCCTTACCGGCATTCAGTGGGGCAGGGTAGCCGACACCTTTGGCTGGACGTTTAAAGTTAAATAACATAAGCAAGATACCCATTCAAAATGAGAGAGGGCGAAAAAATGGCTAAACTGTATTTCAAATACGGAGCGATGGGCTCATCAAAATCCGCGCAGGCATTAATGACGAAATTCAATTATGAAGAAAAGGGGCGCTGCGTGTGGCTCATCAAGCCATACACCGACAACCGCAGCACGGATGCCGGCATGGTTCACTCGCGCATTGGCATTTCGGCAAAAGCCGAGGTTATTTCACGCACGGATGACCTGTACGACAACTTTATAACCGGTATGCACAAAGACACCGATGTTATCATAGCCGATGAGTGTCAGTTTTTCGCACCCGAACAAATTGACCAGCTCAGGCGCATTGTTGACGAGCACGACATACCGGTACTTTGTTTTGGTTTGCGCACGGATTTTCAAACCAAGCTTTTCCCGGGTAGCCGTCGTTTGCTCGAAATTGCCGACTCCATTACCGAACTCAAAACGATTTGTGCCTGCGGCAAAAAGGCCACTGTAAACGCGCGATTTGACGCCAATGGCAAAATCATCACAAAAGGCGACCAAGTATTTATCGGCGGCAACGAAAGCTATGAAGCCATGTGCCATAAGTGTTGGAAGCTCAAGATAAAAGAGCAGGAAGCCGCTGCGGTCAAGGTAAACGAATAATGCCTCGCAACATCTCTTTTAAAATTCCAATCGAATACAACAATAAAAAAGTTGTGCATTTTCTGCGTGGAAGTGCACAGCTTTCTGTTCGTCTGATCAACGCCTTAAAGCGCTGCGAAGACGGCATTATGTTAAACGATACGCATGCGCGCACCATAGACCTATTAAGCGTGGGGGATACGCTAACGGTCAATATTCCCGATGACAAAGTGCTGCCGGAGCCCATATGCATGCCACTGGACATTGTATATGAGGATAACGATATAATCGCCGTCAACAAATCTCCGTTTTTGGCGATGCACCCCACACATAATCACCAGGGGAATACCCTCGCCAACGCAATGGCTTGGCATCTGAAACAAAAGGGCGTAAGCACCGCTTTTCGCGCAATCGGGAGGCTGGATAAAGGGACATCGGGTGTAGTGATTTGCGCGCTCAACAAGTATGCCGCCGCCCGCCTGACGGGCAATATTCAAAAGACGTATATAGCGATTGTGCAAGGCGTTTTTGAGGGCGAGGGCACCATTGACCAACCAATTTGCCGCCCCGACCCGATGAAAACCCTGCGGGCCTGTGGCGAGCAGGGGGACAGGGCCGTCACCCATTGGCAGTCGCTCGGCACAGGGGATGGCAGGAGCCTGTTGCGCATACGCCTTGAAACCGGGCGCACCCACCAAATCCGTGTGCATTTTGCACATATCGGTGCACCTCTTTGTGGGGACAGCATGTACGGCGGCACCGGTTTTTCTCATCAGCTGCTTCACTGTGAAAGCGCGGAGTTCATTCATCCGGTAACGGGGCATCCTTTAAAAATCACCGCGCCGTTGCCGTGGGAGATGATAAAAACGGCACAAAATATACCGCCTATTGTGGTCTGAAATTCAACAACCGCAACCCGCTGTTTTTAAATAATTGAAGAAATTTAATTATTTTTGAAATATATCTTTTCAAAAAGCGAATTTAGTGGTATAATCTATAAAATAATATATAATATTGAAATAAAGTGAATTTTTGCGTTATTATTTCGGTATTTTTACTAATTAAAAACAAAAAAGGGGTGTGACGCACTTGGAAAAGATCGTCATAGTCGGCGGCAACAGGCTCGTCGGCGATGTCAATATAAGCGGTGCTAAAAATGCCGCAGTTGCTATTATACCGGCCGCTATTCTGGCGCAAGACATATGCCGGATTGAAAATATACCCAACATCAGCGATGTTAACATGATGATACGAATTCTGCACCAAATGGGCGCAGAAGTTAAAATGATCAACAAAAACACTTATGAGATCGATACGCGGAATATTGTTTCGCATATTATCCCCAACGAATTAACAAAACACTTAAGAGCGTCGTATTATTTAATCGGCGCTTTACTCGGTAGGTTCCACAAGGCTTGCGTAGCCATGCCTGGCGGTTGTGATTTTGGCGTGCGGCCGATTGACCAGCACATTAAGGGCTTTGAGCTCTTAGGCGCCAGCGTTTCGATTGAAGAAAATGCGATGGTGGATGTAACTGCCGAAAGATTGACAGGTTGCCCCGTTTACCTTGATGTCGTTTCCGTGGGCGCCACGGCCAACATTATGCTGGCCGCCGTCAAAGCAAAAGGATTAACCGTTATTGAACAGGCCGCCAAAGAGCTGCATATTGTCGACCTTGCAAACTTTCTCAACTTAATGGGCGCAGATGTCCGTGGTGCCGGTACAGATGTCATTAAAATCCGCGGAGTTGAAAAGCTCCACGGCTGCACATATTCCATCATTCCCGACCAGATCGAAGCAGGCACCTTTATGGTAGCCGCCGCTGCGACCGGCGGGGATGTTCTCATTAAAAACGTTATTCCCAAGCATTTGGAATCCATTACAGCAAAACTTGTCGAATGCGGCGTTGTCGTTGAAGACGGTGATGATTGCGTTCGTGTAGTTGCCAAAGGGCGCCTTACACGCTGTAACCTTAAAACAATGCCGCATCCCGGCTTCCCGACTGATATGCAGCCGCAGATGACGGTATTGCTTGCCGGTGCGGATGGTACGAGCATCATCTCCGAAGGCGTTTGGGATAATCGCTTCCGTTATGTCGAACAACTCGCGCGCATGGGCGCCTCCATCAAGGTTGACGGTAAAATAGCGGTTGTCGAAGGTGTCGAACAGCTCAAAGGCGCACCCATAAAAGCGGGCGACCTGCGTGCGGGCGCGGCAATGGTTATTGCGGGGCTGTGCGCAAAAGGCACGACGGAGATTGAAAATATTGACCACATCGACCGCGGGTACGAAGATGTTGTTGAAAAATTTGCCGCCCTTGGTGCGGATATAAAAAGAGTGAATACCCCTGAACCTGAAAGTATGGCGGAAGTCGGTTAATGAAAGATAATTGATTTAGCTGAGCAATGGCTAAACAATCGCTCACCTATTGCTCACCCATCGTTCACCCATCGCTCACCTATCGTTCACCCATCGTTCACCCATCCACCACGAACCTATCGCATTGGAGTAATCAAATGGCTCGCTTTTGTTCCTTGTTCTCCTCAAGCAGTGGTAACTGTACCTATATTGGCGGCGCGTCCGGTGGTATACTGATTGATGTAGGCGTCAGCGCCAAGCGCACAGCAGCAGCTCTACTTGACATCGGTGTTGATATTTGCAGCATCGGTGCCATTTTTATTACCCACGAGCATTCGGACCATGTCAACGGCCTGCGCGTTTTCGCGGGCGCTCACGGCATTGAAGTCTATACGTCCGGCGGGACACTGCAGGCGCTGGAAGAAAAAAATATTCTGACCGAAAAATACGCCGTTTCCGTTATCCCACACAGTGGGGTGGAAGCCTGCGGTATGCTCGTCACCCCTTTCTCCACTTCGCACGACTCCAAGGAGAGTGTGGGGTACTTAGTTAAAACACCGGATGGCAGAAGTATTGCCATCGCGACGGATACCGGCATTGTCACGGACGATACCATGCAAGCGCTCCTCGGGTGCGATATGGTGATGCTCGAATCCAACCACGATGTCCGCATGCTTGAAAGCGGTCCGTACCCCTACTTCTTAAAACGTCGTGTGCTTTCTAACCAAGGCCATTTATCCAACGAAGTCTGCGCCGATACCGCACAAGCGCTTTTGGGAAGCGGCACAACTCGTTTCGTCTTGGGGCATCTGAGCAAACAGAACAACTTTCCCGATTTGGCGTACCAAGCAACCAGCAGTGCATTTTGCAAGGCCGGTGCACAAGAAGGGGTCGACTTCATCTTAACGGTTGCCGGCAGTGCCGAGGGCTCACGGGTCATCAAGTTCTAATGCGTGAAATATTGTCTTTTTGTCACAACCGCGCCGATATTTTGATTGGTTTATCAAAATATTAAGCGCGGATTTTAATTGTTATCGAAAATCCTTGCAAAATATGGCTAAATCGTATACAATACTAGAAGTCAGTTTATTAAAAATTACATATTCAGGAGGCAATTTATTATGGCAATTAAAGTTGGTATTAACGGTTTCGGTCGCATCGGCCGTCTCGCATTCAGGCAAATGTTCGGTGACCCCGATTACGAGATCACAGCAATCAACGATTTAACGGATGCAAAAATGCTCGCACATCTGCTCAAGTACGACTCCTCGCAGGGCCGCTACGCTTTGGGCGATACAGTTGTTGCAAAAGAAAACTCGATCGTTGTCGACGGCAAAGAGATCACTATTTATGCACAAAAAAATCCGGAAGATCTGCCCTGGGGCGAACTCGGTGTTGAAATCGTTCTGGAATGCACAGGCTTTTTCGCTTCGAAGGCTGCGGCTGCCGCACACATCAAGGCCGGCGCCAAAAAGGTCATCATCTCCGCTCCTGCGGGCGACGACCTGCCCACCATCGTTTTCGGAGTAAACGAAGGTATTATTACAGCTGCGGACACGATTATTTCCGCCGCATCTTGCACAACAAACTGCCTCGCACCGATGGCTTATGTACTCAACAAGCTTGCTCCGGTTGAAAAAGGCTTTATGACCACCATACACGCCTATACCGGTGACCAAATGGTACTTGACGGTCCACACCGCAAAGGCGATCTTCGCCGCGCACGCGCCGCCGCGATTAATATCGTTCCCAACTCCACCGGCGCCGCAAAGGCTATCGGTCTTGTTATACCGGAACTTGCCGGCAAATTGGACGGTTCCGCCCAGCGTGTTCCTGTGGCAGCCGGCTCCGTAACGGAGCTTGTAGTAGTTGTTAAAGGTGTTGTCACAAAAGACGACATCAACGCTGCAATGAAAGCGGCCGCTTCCCCCTCCTATGGCTATACGGAAGACGAAATCGTATCCTCCGATGTTATTGGTCAAACGGTCGGCTCCCTTTTCGACGCAACACAAACCAAAGTCAACGCTCTTGAAAACGGCAAAACACTTGTCAAGGTCGTCGCTTGGTATGACAACGAAAATTCTTACACAAGCCAGATGGTCAGAACCATCAAGTACATGGCAAACCTTAAATAATCTAGATTTAATTAACACACATAGTTGTGTTGGGTGGGCACGAACAGTGCCCGCCCGCAAATTAGTATACAGGAGGAGGCCCAAACATGTCTGTTGAACGCCTTGATAAAATCATTTCATCCCAGAGCACCTTTTCTCGCAAAGATGCCCGTAATCTTATCAAGGACGGGGGTGTCAAAGTGAACGGGGAAGTAGTAACCTCGCCGGATGCCAAGTTTGACATGGAGAGCGACACTTTGTCACTGTTTGATAAAGCGTTTAAGGTTAAACG
>JAAYFA010000014.1 GCA_012728445.1 Clostridiales bacterium
CTGCTATACAGGGATGGCCCAAGCGGCCTGCGCCGCCTTTGACTCTATGCAATGGGATGGATTGGTCGGCACACTTGCAGGGGACGATACAATTTTTGCTTTATGCCGTACAGAAGGCTATGCTTCACAGATGAAAGACGCCATTCAAAGACTGCTGTATAAATAACGGTTGGTGATTAAATGCTTCTCAGTTTAAAAATAGAGAATATTGCCATTATTGAGAGCGCTGAAATTGAGTTTGATAGTGGCCTGAATGTACTTACGGGCGAAACAGGTGCGGGTAAGTCCATTATTATCGATTCCATCAATGCAATTTTGGGCGAAAGAACTTCCCGTGAATTAATTCGCAGGGGAGCCGAGCAGGCGCGTGTGTCCGCCGTTTTTGCCGATATCAACTTAGCTGTCAATACTAAATTGCTTGAATATGACATTGAAACTCAGGCAGACGGGTCATTGCTATTGCAGCGCTCCATCAGTATCGACGGACGGAGTACATGCAGAATTAATGGTGCCCCGGCAACGGTAACGATGTTAAAGAATTTAGGCGGTTGCCTAATTAACATCCATGGTCAGCACGACAATCAGGCGTTGCTTTCGCCGGAAGGTCATTATGTATTCGTTGACAGCGTCGCCGAGAACGGTGCGTTGCTGGACACATATAAAGTAGCGTATGCCAATTTGCGTACACTTGAAAAAGAACTTGCCGCGAATAGTACCGACGAAGCGGAAAAATCCCGTCGTTTAGACCTGTTGAATTATCAAATTAAAGAACTTGAATCGGCCGGGCTCAGCATAGGCGAACAAGAAGAATTGACAACACGCCGGAATCTTTATCAAAATTCCGGCAATATAATCATCCGTTTGCAGGAAGCTTACGACACCCTCAACGGTACAGAAGAAGGCAGCGGCGCACGGCAGCAACTTGATTTTTCGGCAACCTGTCTCGATACGGCGGCAGCATACTATGCCGAGCTGGAAAAAGCCGCAGAGATGATTCGCGGCATGAGTTTTGATATTGATGAGTATGTTCTGCAGATAAGAGATACGATTGAAACGCTCGACTACAACCCTGCAGAGCTCGAACAAATTGAAGAAAGATTGGATGCAATATATCGACTTTCTCGTAAATACGGTAATACCGAAGAAGAAATGATCGCGTTCCTAGACCAAGCAATAGACGAAAAAAATAGAATTGCATTTTCAGACGAGCGCAGACAAGAATTACTGGGCGAAATTTCAGCGGCAAAAAAGCAGGTGGAGTCTTTGGCGTCAACGCTAAGTGAAGGTAGGCGCAAAGCCGGCACCCGCTTTGCAAAACATATCAAAGCTGAGTTGGACTTTTTGGATATGCCTGCAGTAACATTCGTGGTGGATCAATCGCTTGTCCCGTTTGGCGCAAATGGTGCTGATAAAATCGAATTCTTAATTTCTGCCAATGTCGGGGAATTGCCAAAGCCTCTTGCTAAAATTGCTTCCGGCGGCGAACTGTCAAGAATTATGCTGGCGATAAAAAATGTCCTTTCCGTCAAAGATGATGTGGGGACATTGATATTTGACGAAGTTGATGCCGGCGTAAGCGGCAGAGCGGCCCAAAAAGTGGCAATGAAACTACGGCAAGTATCAAAGGGGCGTCAAGTTGTATGCGTGACACATTTGGCACAGATTGCCGCCCAGGCCGACAATCATTTGCGCATAAGCAAATCCGTACATGACGACAAAACATTTACGAAGGTTGAAAAGTTGAACACCGAAGGCAGAAAAAATGAACTTGCCAGGATTATCGGTGGACTCAGTGTGACTGAACTGCAACTCAAGAGTGCGGAAGAAATGTTGATACAGGCAAACAATTTAAATGGGTGAGGAGAAGAAAGATGAAATTTGGAGCATGTGTAGGGACAGATGAAGATAAAATTAAGGTGTCTAAAGAGGTGGGCTTTGATTATGTTGAAACCAATTTGACGGATATTACTGCCATGACCGATGAAGAATTTGAAACCTTTTTATTATTTTTAAGGAAAATTGGCATTCCGTGCGAGGCGTCAAACTGCTTTATACCCGGGAATTATAAGCTTGTCGGCGAAATTGTGGATTATAAAAGCATTTCTGCTTATGTTATCAAAGCATTGGCGCGCGCATCACGCGTTGGCATCAAGTTAGCGGTTTTCGGCAGCGGCGGCGCTCGCCGTGTGCCGGATGGCATATCCAAAGAGGATGCGCACAAACAGATTGTTTATTTTCTCAAAGAAATTGTCAGCCCGGAAGCTGGTAAGTACGGGATTATGATTGCAATTGAACCGCTCAACAAAGAAGCGTGCAATTGTGTGAACTCGGTGCCGGAAGGCGTTGCGATAGCACGGGCGACAGGTCGTAACAATGTCAAAACGCTGGCGGACTTGTTCCATGTTTATCTCGAAAACGATCCGTTGGACAAAATTGCTGCGCTGAAAGGTGAAATCATACACGCGCACATCGCAAATCCCGTTGCCAGATGTTTTCCCGCTATCGGTGATGACTTCGATTATATGCCGTTCATCAGCGCACTTAAGTCTGCCGGCTGTGGGCGCTGCTCTGTGGAAGCGGACACAAAAGATTTTGCTAATGAAGCGCCAAAGGCTTTGGCACGGCTAAAGTCGCTATAATTTTAAAAATATTGACAAATTGAAATCTCTCGAGTATAATCCTCTCAATGGCTGTGACGAGAAAGAGTAACACCGTGGGTAAACGCAGAGAGTTTCCGGTTGCTGTAAGGGAACATGACCGCCGTGTGAAATACATCTCCGAGCCGCATAGCTTAATTATTAGTAGGCTGTGCCGTGTGCGCGCGTTAAAGCGCAGGGTATGTTTGTACCTGTTAAGGCTGTGTTTGCGAAAACATAGCGACCAAGAGGTGGTAACGCGGTTATTCCGCCCTCTGCATTATGCAGGGGGCGTTATTTTTTTAGGAGGTAAAATGAGAAATGAATGTTTTTGAAGAATTGCAGGCTCGCGGACTGATAGCGCAGATGACCGACGCCAAAAGGGTGGAGGAACTGCTAACGAAGGAAAAGATTAAATTCTATATTGGCTTCGACCCCACGGCGGACAGTTTGCATGTCGGTCACTTTGTGCAAGTTATGGTCATGGCGCATATGCAGCGCGCCGGTCATGTGCCGATTGCTCTCTTTGGCGGTGGCACCGGTATGGTCGGGGACCCTTCCGGCAAAACCGATATGCGGAAGTTGCTTACAAAAGAAGATATTGACCATAACATCAACTGCTTTAAGGAGCAAATGGGTAAACTCATTGACTTCTCACACGGCAAGGCCCTTATGGTGAACAATGCCGACTGGCTGTTAAATCTCAACTATATCGAATTTTTGAGAGAAATCGGCGTTTATTTTTCTGTCAATCGGATGCTCGCGGCAGAGTGTTACAAACAACGCATGGAAACCGGCCTTTCCTTCTTTGAGCTGAACTATATGATTATGCAAAGCTATGACTTCCTTGTGCTCGGTCGTGAGTACAACTGCGTCCTACAGCTTGGCGGGGACGACCAGTGGAGCAACATCATCGGTGGTGTTGAACTCAATCGCAGAGCAGACAGCAGGGAGACTTTCGGCATGACCTTCAAGCTCTTGCAAACGAGCGACGGCCGTAAAATGGGCAAAACCGAACAAGGTGCTGTATGGCTTGACCCGGAAAAGACGTCGCCCTATGACTTCTACCAGTACTGGCGCAATGTGGACGATGCCGATGTGGTTAATTGCATGAAAATGCTAACCTTTATTCCGGTCGAAAAAATCGAGGAGTACGGTAAGCTTGAGGGCAGCGATATCAATGCGGCGAAGACCGTTTTGGCCTATGAGGTAACCAAGCTAATCCATAGCGAAGAAGAGGCAGACAAGGCACAAGCGGCAGCGCAATCGCTCTTTGGCAATAATGTTGACACGGAAAATATGCCGACGACTGTCCTAGATGATACGGACTTTGAAGACGGACAAGCAAATATCCTGAATATTCTGGTCAAAGCCGGCCTTGTCAAATCAAAAGGCGAAGCCCGCAGACTCATCGAGCAGGGCGGTGTCTCCGTTGATGACAAAAAAGTGCCGGACTTCACCTTTAATGTAAGCCATGAAAAGCTCGAACAAGGTAGCGTCATGATTAAAAAGGGCAAAAAGATTTTCCATAAAATTACGCTTTAAGCAATAAACTCAAAGTTTTCAAAATGCCGCAAAGCCCAATATCAGGCTTTGCGGCACAAAACTGCAAGTTGCTGTATTTTTTGGCTTAAGCAATTGTGTATTACCGCCGATTACAGAATTTAAACGACTAAAAACTATAGAAGAATCATTCGGTTTAGTTGAATTATCCGATGAAAAGTGCTATGATTTTGTAATAAAGCACATTAAACTTTTCTTGCTACAGATGGCCTTATCGAATTTAGGAGGACTCAACTAATGGAAAACAAGACCAAATCGAAACTATACTTCATTGCGCACAGAATGAATGTCGGCAGTCCGTCAAATCCAGAGCACAACCAAGTTGATAACAGTATGGAAGCGCTTGACGCAGTTCTTGATGTCATAAATGAAACACAAGGCAATCACCTAAAGGGTTTTGAGTGTGATGTGCGCTTAACCTGTGACAATCATCTCGTTGTCGTTCATGATGGAAATATGAAGACGATGACCGATACAAAGCTGGATAAAAACATTAGTGCGATGACATATAAAGAACTTGAGCGCATGAAAATTACAGATTCGCAACAGTATTACAAGGGCTTGCGAAACAGAGCATTGCTTTTGCCTGACTCAAAAAGGATTCGGGCGATTATTGCTCAAAAATTGCAGAAATCAACCATTATTCCGAAAGCCGTTGATATGTTTGATTATCTGGTATCAAAAAACTATGAAAATGAAGTTGTACTGGAATTAAAAGGCGCCGGGGGAGACAAAACAAGAGATGCGGCTATTGAGTTAATCAACACTTTTAAGAATAAGCTCAATTTTGTTGTTAAAGGGTATAGTCCGGATCAACTGCTCGCCGTCGCCGAAAAAACCGGCGTTCGTATCGGGTTGCTTGAAGATGCCTTTGGTTATAATCAAAAAGAAGAAATTGATGCGGATTTCATCAAAAGCATGCCCTTTGATTTTTATTCGATAATGTGGCCAAAAGCAAAGTCAAAAAAACTCCTCGCTTTTGTCGAAAACAACAAAAGCTTGTACACTTGGACGATCGACAGCGCATTGCACATGCTGGGGTTGTTAAAATCTCTTGAACGTTTTTATGACGAGTTCGGTGTTTTGCCTCAGAATATACATCTTATAAGCAACATCCCGCTTTTGCTTGGGGAATATATTAACAGTGATAATCTGCAAATCCCGCTGACGAAATCGATCTTCGAAAAATACAACAAACTATTTGTAGCCAACGCAAGCTTATAATTTTTTATAAAATAACAGTGCCGCAAACGATGACCGGTTTACGTCGATTGCGGCTGGCTTTTTTTATTATGTATGTGCAGTTCTCTTGAATCAAACCGCTTAAAAGTTGCTGTTGATGACTTTTGCGGCAAGTTCTTTCGTGAGAAAATCAAACGCGATCCAACCATAAGGTTTTGTGTGGGTTAAAAGAAAACGATTAAATTTGGAGTTTACATATTTGGCGTTTGTAAACGGAATAAAGGGTAGGCCGGCTGTGCTCAGAAAATTGATAACGATTGTCTTATTGTCGGACTTGACATGCTCAAGCATTGGTTTTACCGCTTTTTTCCATTTGGCTATGGGGTTATACATATACTTGTCTTGAACGGTGATGAAAATATTTTCCGATTGATTGTCAAACATCTTAATCTTATGGGGGAGCGTCAGCGCGTTTTTCATTTCGTCTTGAGCGTTCATTCCGGTACAGTTAACCCCCGAGTTGAGGTCGTTAAAAATAATTTTGGATTTGCCCAAACCACATCGCCGCATTAAAAGCATTTTTCCGCGGCATTCATCCAAGTTTGGAATGCGGTTTTCCAAAAACCAAACGGATGGACATTCTTCAATAAAAGACTTGTAAAATGTTGGGAAAAAATCATCGTAGTTTTGGCCTCTGTCCATCTTTAGGCTTACGATTATAGTTTCCGTGGGATTAAGATCAATAAAAGTTTTTATATCGTTAAAAATCATATCGAAGCTCAACAGCGATGAGCACCTGCTTTTAGAAGAATTACAATTTGCGATGCCGTGAACAGCCGTAAAAATCCCATCACTCAGCTCCAAGCGGATATCAAATAACCGAGCACCCGATTCAAGCTGCTCAAGGATGCTTTTGCCCTGACACCTGCTGAGCAGTGATAGGCTTACAAATTGAGTGGCGCTATTATGTGTGCCCGGTAAATTTATCATTGAAAGCACAGTGCTGTCAGGCAGTGCAGCTTGCCAATTTGATAAGTCCATAAGAGAACCTCCATTAGATAATACAAATAAAGTGGAATTCATTAAGACCATCGTACAGATGTAATAACGTTAATGAAACTGTATTTTTCTATACATCTGTTGCAACATACCCACAAAGCACATAGCCTGTTACATTGCCGTCATCATCCATGGCGGCTTTCATGATTTTATAGTATGAAAACGCTGCCGGTTCCTTCCCGTTTCTTGTCTGCCACGCACGCAGACTGACCGAGGTTTTAAACAACACTTTTACTTCGTCCTCATCGTCAATGAAGCTTTGCGTTAGCTCAAACTCTGTTTCCGGGATCCTAAAATTGTCGAAAAAATCAGCCGCGCCCAAATCACAGGGGAGCGGCAGTCCTTTTTTATTGCGGAGTGTCCAGGCGGCTAGCTTCTGCCGTAATTGTTCATTTGTTATCGTTTCAAATGCCATAAAACCGATCCTCAGCGCATCGCAGCTTTTGTTTGGATTGCTTGAATTATAAGAATAAGCGTTTTAGGGTCCTTTGTTATAATGTTATCAACGCCCATGTCGAGCATTCGGTAAAAATCGACTTCTTTTTCAACACCATAAACGGAAAAAGCAAGACCGTATATTTTAACGGTTTCAATCAATGTTTTGCTGACGAGTTTGCTGTCGCAATTGACACCCGAGACGCCGAGGTTTATTGCGGTTTCTGCCAGTTCGGAGCAATACAACGGGTCATCCAGCTTGCTTTTTTGGGGGCATAATTCAAGGTAGATGCTGACAGACGGGGCTTTGTGTTGCAAGAAAGGTGTTTGATTTTCATTCGCCCCTGTAAAAAAAATTCGATTTCGCATCGCGTATTGTTCAACTAATATTTCGATTGCCGGCAAGTTTGTTGCTTGTTTGATATTGAGAATCATTGAAATGTTCTCTTTGTCTTCGTCTGCTAAATACTGAAAAATCCGTTCGAGTGTAACGGCGTCATCATCGGCATCTTTTAGCGTTGCGGCGAGTACCGGTGTTCCGTCTTTACGAAAAGAAATGTCTGCCGAAATAGCCTGTGCGCCTGCGTTGACACCTGTTTTTGCGGAAAGATACGAATTTTCAACCGTTCCCAAGCAACCTGTCTGTGCAGTGACCGAAAGTGCAGCCGAAAGCAGGATGTCTTTTTCAGTCAGGTCTTTCAGCAATTGCTTTTCCTGACTTTTTTGAAACGCAAAAATAATCAAAAACACCAAAGCCGCAAAAGCTATTGCGGAAAGCACTGTTGTAAGTACTGCTTTCAAACGGCCGCTCTTCAACATTAAAGCCCCCTGTATACTTTTGAGGTTATCTCGCTCATAATCTCCATTTTTCTTTCAATGTCGGCTACCAGCGCAAATTGCGTGCGGCATCTGACAAGATTATGCTCGGGATAATTTGTGCGGAAATAGGTGTCGCCATTTAAGTAATCCGTTAAAAAACGCATTCCACATTCCATGGTGAGCAGTTTAGCTGAAAACGGAAGATAATCGACTTCGCTTTGCCAAAGGCTTTTTCCGGCCGCAGCAAGATATCCGTTGACGTAATGTTCGAAAAGCTCCAGATCGAGCGAGACCTTTGTGACATCTTGTTCGTCCTCATCCGCGGTGCTGGCACCGAAGCGAATGCTGTCGCCAAAGTCATATAGGGATAGCCCCGGCATAACGGTATCAAGGTCAATAACGCAGATACCCTCGTGGCTGTGTTTGTCAAACATAACATTGTTTAGTTTTGTATCATTGTGCGTCACTCTCAGTGGAAGCACACCGCTTTCCGCAAGCGCAATCAATACCCCTGTGTCGGCTTCCCTGTCAAAAGCAAAACGGATTTCTTCTTTGATGCCACCCGCTCGACCCGCGACATCATCATTAACCGCCTTTTTTAAGTCTTCAAAACGGGATATCGTGTTGTGAAAATTCGGTATGGTCTCATGCAGTGTGTCAATCGGAAAGTCTGCGAGCATACATTGGAACTTGCCAAATGCTTTTGCTGCATTATAAAAAATTTCGGGATTATCGATTCTCTGACAGGTGTAAGAATCCGAAATGTAATTATAACAGCGCCAATGGCGCCCTTCACGATCCACATAATAAGGCTTATCATTCTTCGTGAAAATAACATTCAAATTTTCTCTTTCGGGGTTGCCGCCATTTTGAATAATCGCCTTGCGAAGATGTGCGCTTACCGTTACGATGTTTTGCATAAGCTGGTCAGAATTTTTAAACACGGAGGTGTTGATTTGTTGGAGGATATAATTCATTATACTGCCGTCCTCACATTTGAAATCGAGCACGAAAGTACTATTGATATGGCCGTTGTTTACAACATCAGAATCGATATATTCCCCGTTCAAGCTAAAGTTTGCGAGAATTTCGTTGATGTCAAAAGATTTTTGTTGCACAAAGACACACCTTTCATTTTAAGCTGATACTGCCAAATTTTGATGGGTTGTGAAAACCGAGCGCGGCAGAGCCTACCGGAAAGTAAGCACCGTAATGCGCACGGGGAGTCTTATCCCCACATTTGTAAAAGTTCCCTTTGAACGTGCACGGCTGAAGTGTATACTCCATACCGTATATTTCGCTAACCAGGTCTTCGGATAAAAACAATTCTATTCCCCAAGCGGTCCCGCCGTCTTCTTCAAGTTCAAAAGCATACACCACCGGTTCAAGTTTACAGCAGTCTTTTAAAAAAACTCTGTTCATGCGCTTTTTGCCGAATTGGGAAAGATAAACGCCCTTGCAGTTCATCTCAATATTAATATAGGCGGTATTGCCGGGGACAAGCTGTAAAAACAACTCGAGGCAACTGTCTTGGTAAACGGGGTCGTCTCGTTTTGTACACACGCAGCGGGGGTTTTCCTCAAAAGACCAAAGTCGCACAAAAAGCCCTTTGCCGTAAACACCACAAAGTTGCGCAAAAGAAAACGGCCGAAAAGGTTTGTCGCCTTCCCAGTGCCAATGTTCTATTATTGCTGAGGGTACGCATGCCCATTTGGGGGAGTTGCTAAAGACAAAAGATGAATATTCCACAAAACCTCGCAACTATATAATTATAAAATTATTATAGCCATTCTGTCGTAATTAGTCAAGAAATACCGATTTTGAGTAAAAGAAGTTGATACGGTTTTATTTTTTTACAAAATGTGGTAAAGTATTAGCAATATGGAGGTATGGAGGTATACAGATGATTTTAGAAGAATTGGTGCGTTTTTCAGACTTTTATGGCAAGAACAAGGACCTCGTACTTGCGGGGGGAGGAAACACTTCCGCAAAGCAGGGCGATATAATGTATGTCAAGGCATCAGGGATTGCGCTTGCCGGCATAACATCGGAGGGCTTTGTTAAAATGGACAGGGCGCGTCTTGCGGATATGTTTACAGCGCAATATTCGTCACAAGACAGTGAGCGTGAAGCACAGGCGCTCGACGATTTGATGGCAGCGAGAATGCCCGGAGAAGAACGCAAGCGACCAAGTGTGGAAACAACGCTGCACGCACTTTTTCCGCAAACCTTTGTTTTGCATCTGCACCCTTCTATTGTCAACGGCCTTACCTGCGGGCGTGACGGTGAAACGATAGCGACCGAACTCTTCGGCGACAGCTTTGTTTGGGTCAACCTTTATAAGCCGGGTTATATTTTAGCTAAGCTTTGCGATGGGCTGATGAAGGATTATACCCGCCGCACGGGTAAAGCTGTTTCAATCTTAATATTGCAAAATCACGGAATTTTTATTGCCGGCGAGACCGTGGAAGAACTGGATAAGCTTTTGAGTGAAGTTTTAGGAAAACTTGAAGGCAGAATAAAAAGGCATCCCGATATGTCTTTGGGAGAGGGAATAACAAAAGATGCTCAAGCGATAAGACTAAAAGCAGCGGAACTTTACGCAGAGGACTCCTGCGCAGTTTTTGACACGAACAAGGAAGCGTGTCGGTTTGCAAAAAGCATAGAGTCGGCGGCACCCTTGCTCCGACCGTTCACACCGGACCATATTGTTTACTGTAAGGCCTATCCATTGTTTATCAACGGTATTGAGGAGCTTGCGGGAAAGTTTATGGATTACACCTCTGAACATGGCTATCCGCCAAAAATAATTATTGTGCAAGGGCTCGGTTTTGTTGCGATCGGCAAAAATGAAAAAGATGCTTTGACCGCCCAAGTGCTTTTTAATGACGCGATAAAAGTTGCTGTCTGTTCCGAAAATTTTGGTGGGCCGCTGCATATGACACAGGAGCTTATCGATTTTATTATCAACTGGGAAGTAGAAGCATACCGTCAAAAGCAAAATTGAACTATTGAGGTGCCTAAACAATGAGACTTGTAAAAAAGTTACTGCTGTATATGATATCTTTACTTTTAACCGGTTCCATCTTTAACACTGAGAGTGGTGAATTATTGGACTTTGATACATACACCCGCGAGGCGTATATGTCGCCAATCTGGCTGGGGGATATTGTTTACAACGAAACGCTGATGTTTGTAGAGGACGAAAACGGTACCATGCCGCCCGCCCCGTTGCTCTATGCACCGGATGAAATTCTCTCGGTTCGTTCCTTCGACCTTACGGTTGAATATGAGCAAAACATTGATTATACCGTTCAAAACGGTTGTATCGTATTGACGGAAAATTCACGAATATTCAAATGGAGCACCCTCGATTACTACCCGACATCGGCTGTTTCCGGCGGGACCTTTGATAAAACAGGTGGTGGCTTTATTGCCTTTGGCGAAGGCGACACTTTTTTTAAAACGCAGGTTGCGGTCACCTATCGGCATACGGACCGGTGGCGAGGTATTGTGCCTTGCAACATAGGGGACAGATTGCAAAAAACGAGGAGCAAGCTTGCAAATGGTGAGGCGCTGACAATTATTTATTACGGTGACAGCATCACCACGGGCGCAAACTCCAGTAATGCTCAGGCTCCTTTCGCCCCGATTTGGACAACGCTTATCACGCAAAGCCTTGCGGAAAACTTTGGCAACACGAATATTACTGAAATTAATACCGCGGTAGGGGGCACGAACGCCGAGTGGGGTGCCAAGAATGCAAAGGAGCTTGTTGCGGCATACAGGCCGGATTTAGTAGTGATCGCCTTTGGGATGAATGATGCCCATACAAGCAACACAAAATATGCGCACAATATCGGTAAAATCATCTGTGCCGCCCGCAAAGCCAATAAAGATGCAGAATTTATTTTGGTTTCACCCATGCAGGCAAACAAAGAGGTCAAGGGCTTTTACGGCAACCAACATAAATTTGAATGCGTGCTTCGGCAGTTTGAATGTTTTGACAAAGGTATTGCTGTCGCACCCGTTTGGAGTATGCATACATATATACTCCGGAAAAAACGTTATTACGATATGACCGGCAACAATGTAAACCACCCAAATGACTTTTTGGCAAGGGTTTACGCCCAGACTGTGACGGCACTGCTGATTGGAAAGGAATAGAAGACAATGAATTTACAACAAGCAAAAGAATACGCTAAGGTAAATGTAAAAAACCGCCCGGATACATTGGGAAGGCTTGCAGGGTCGCTCGCTGTTGTCACCGGCAGCGCACAGGGCTTCGGCCTTGGCATCGCCAAGGCTCTGTCTTCCGAAGGGGCAAGCGTTGTCATCGCCGACCTTCCCATGCAAGAAGAGGCTGCCCAAGCCGTTGTGGACGAACTTGGCGGACGTTCATTTTTTTGCTCTGTTGATGTTTCAAACGAGGAGTCTGTCAAAGCAATGGTTTGCACCGCAGTTGAGCGCCTCGGCGGGCTGGATATTATGATTTCAAATGCCGGCGTTCTGAAGGCGGGCTCCTTGGCGGACATGGACGCAAAAACCTTTGAGTTTGTCAATAAAGTGAATTATACAGGCTATTTCTTATGTGCGAAATACGCATCGGAAATCATGAAGGCTCAGTTTGAGGCGGATCGTTTAAAATGGAGCGATATCATCCAAATCAACTCAAAATCCGGTCTTACCGGTTCAAAAAACAACTTCGCTTATGCCGGCGGAAAGTTTGGCGGTATTGGGCTGACACAAAGTTTTGCATTAGAGCTTGCACCCTATCAAATCAAGGTCAATGCTGTTTGTCCCGGTAATTATTACGAAGGCCCGCTTTGGGCCGACCCGGAAAAAGGCTTGTTTGTGCAGTACCTGCAAGCCGGTAAGGTTCCGGGGGCAAAAACAATTGACGATGTTCGCAATCATTACCTCTCTCTTTCGCCCATCCGTCGCGGCTGCACGCCCGAGGATGTTGCAAAAGCGATTTTTTACTGTGTGGAACAAGGCTACGAGACCGGTCAGGCCATACCGGTCACCGGCGGGCAGGTAATGCTGGGCTAGTGGGCGAACTTCGGTTGCATGGGAAACGACTGAGAAGCGTGACTTCGTCACGGGAAGCAATGGAAAAGCGATTGGGGTACGATGGCGCGAATACGGTAAGGGCGTCGCATTGCGCGCCTTTACAAAACAAAATTTAAAGTATAGATTTGAAAGCGGTGCAACCATGCAAGAAATTCTTCAACGAATAAATAACGGCGCTGTTCGCGACAGGCTGACGACACTTAAAAAAATAATCTTGTCTGAAAAAGAACCTCCTGTGGTTTTGCCGCAGTATGCGAACAACCATATTCACACGACCTACTCCTTTTCGCCTTATTCACCTACCGCAGCGGTGTATTTCGCACGGCAAGCGGGTTTGGAAACAGCCGGCATAATGGACCATGATTCCATCGGAGGCGCGGAAGAGTTTATCGCAGCAGGAAAAATTGCGGGGGTTGCAACGACAATCGGTCTCGAGTGCAGGGTAAGTGTTGAAGGTACGCCGCTTGAGGGTCTTACAGTGAATAACCCGGACCAGAAAAGCAATGCCTATATGGCGCTTCATGGCATTCCGCACACGCAAATCAATTATCTGCAGGATGTCTTTGCCCCACTCAGAGAAAAAAGGAATAGCCGAAACAAAAAGATGCTTGAAAAAATCAATAGATTGGTATCAGCCTATGGGCTCGTCCTGGATTTTGACAAAGATGTTTTACCAATTTCACAATACGCCGTCGGCGGCAGTGTGACCGAGCGCCATTTATTGTATGTCCTTGGCGAAAAGTTTTCGAACGTTGTCGGAAAACACAAGATTGCGGCAGTTCTGGAGCATGATTTCAAGATTTCTCTTTCCAAAAAACAGAAGGAACAGCTCAATGATCCACAAAATCCGTATTTTCTATATGATTTGCTTGGTATTTTAAAATCAAGTCTTGTTGAAAAAATATATATACCTGCCACAGATGAATGTATGCATATATCCGACCTATCATGCTTAGCGGCAAAAACGGGAGCTCTGCTGTGTTACTCCTATCTCGGTGATGTTGGAAAATCTATTACCGGGGACAAAAAAGCACAAAAATTTGAGGACGATTACCTGGATTTACTGTTTGACGTCATTCAAGAACAAAAGATTAATGCCGTTACTTACATGCCATCCCGCAACACACCCGAACAGCTCAGGCAAATTCAGAAGATGTGCCGAGAACGGGGGATAACGGAAATTTCCGGCGAAGATATCAATTCCCCCCGTCAGAAGTTTGTCTGCGAACAATTGGCCGAGCCACAGTTTACGCATTTAATTGATGCCACTTGGAACCTAATTGCAAGAGAAAAGGCAGAAACTCAGCGGCAATTGAATAAAATCAACTGAAGCGTAAAAAGAAAAACGGAGGCTGTCAAAATTGACAGCCTCCGAATCAATCAATGGAACATCTGTTTGAGAAGGGCAGTCGGTGGTTATTTTCCCAACCTGTCGCCATAGTGCTCAAGCACGAAATCCAAGTCTTTGTCGCCTCTGCCGGAGCAATTGACTAAAATTGAGCCGGTCTCCATTTCTTTTGCCAACTTCATCGCATAAGCGATAGCGTGAGCGCTTTCCAGTGCGGGGATAATACCCTCTAGTTTTGAGGTAATAAAGAAAGCGTCAATTGCTTCATCATCCGTTGCGGATGTATAGGTTACTCGCCCCAAATCTCTCAGATACGCGTGCTCGGGCCCTACAGACGGGTAATCCAGACCACTGGCGACGGAATATACCGGGTCAGGTTCTCCTTTGCTGTTTTGCAGCATGATTGAATTAAACCCGTGCATAATCCCTTCTGTACCGTAAGCCATGCTCGCTGCATGT
The DNA here is from genome assembly GCA_012728445.1 of Clostridiales bacterium. Classification (GTDB taxonomy): domain Bacteria; phylum Bacillota; class Clostridia; order Oscillospirales; family Acutalibacteraceae; genus UBA1447. Next base: position 14,575 of record JAAYFA010000014.1, read on the forward strand.
TCGCCTACTTTTGTGCCGATGCCCATTGGCTCAACACCGTACAGCTTGACCGGGTCATTCAAGAAAGGTGTCAAAATTCCGGCTGCGTTGGAGCCGCCGCCCAGGCACGCTACAATTGCATCGGGAAGGTTGCCTGTCATATCCAAAAACTGCTCCCTGGCTTCTATCCCAACAATAGCCTGAAAATCTCTCACCATAAGCGGAAATGGATGAGGACCTACTACAGAGCCAATGCAGTACATGGCCTCGTCGAATTCGCCAATATAAGCCTCGAAAGCAGCATCCACAGCTTCTTTGAGTGTTTTTAGTCCATGGTGAACAGGGACGACTCTTGCCCCTAACAGTTTCATCCTTGCCACATTCGGCGCTTGTTTCAATATGTCGACATCACCCATGTAAATGTCGCATTCCATACCAAAGTAGGCAGCAGCGGTAGCGAGGGCTACACCGTGTTGGCCTGCGCCCGTTTCAGCAATGATCTTCTTTTTCCCCAAATATTTTGCCAGAAGAGCTTCGCCCATACAATGGTTTAACTTATGTGCACCGGTGTGGTTTAAGTCTTCTCTTTTAAAATATATTTGACAATTACCAATAGAGTTGGATAGTCTTTCACAGTGGGATGTCGGCGTTGGTCTGCCTTGGAATTCTTTTCGGATTCTCCTTAGTTCACTGATGAATTTTGAGCTCTGACAAATGGTTTGATACGCCGTTGCAATCTTTTCAAACTCCGAAACGAGTTGCTCCGGGATATATGCGCCTCCGTAAGTGCCAAAATAACCATCCTTTGTGGGTGTGTTTTTTCTGTATACGGCAAAGTCAACATCTTGTTTTAACATGATAAATCTCCTTCATTTTTATTGTTATAGTAATCTTAGATTTCAAAAGTACAATCGAGAGCCCTGCTATTCACTGCACCATCGGAAAATGCAACTTTCGTTTATTTTATTGAGATGATTCATCCGGCATTCTCCTTTCAGAATTAAAATAAAAACCCTTGCCCCTAAAAAGGGACAAGAGCTATCTCCTGCGGTACCACCCAAATTGATGAAATACGTTTAACGTATTTTGCATCCACTCATTTCACACACGATCATGTGTGCTTCCTTGGTAACGGGTGAAGCTCCCGTCAGAAATTACTCACAAAGCCTACGCTTCGTTTTCGGTCTGCCCTCGTAAGTCCATTCAATTCAACCCTGCCTGCCGCAATTACACCGGCTGCGACTCTCTTTGAGGTGGTGCTGAACCTACTAATCTTAGTCAACGGTTTTAATATTGAGTTTTATTGTATTTCATTAGAATCTGTTTGTCAAGTGTTTTTTTAAAAAAACGATAACCACTTAGATATTATCGAAAAAGAAAATAAGGAGGAGGCATCCGACTAAAGTTGGTTTTGCGCTACAGTACAAACCCGCTTACAGCGGAAGAACGAGAATAATTGACTAAACACCTTGAAATTATGTCTTCTATTTATTATAATACGTTGAATGATTGCCGAGAGCTGTTTTCTTGATCAGCTTTTGGCGGAAGGGGAGTAAAGCATGCTCGGCAAATATATCAGAATATGTGTAACAAACCCCATTCATTCTGTCGACGCATTGCGTGGCTATGAGTATCAGCTTAATTTTGGCACGGTTGAAGGGATAAAGATTTACAAAACGCCTGTGGAAGGTGCCTACATTATGGGCATTAACCACCCTGTCAGAAGCTTCGACGGTCGTGTTATCGGCATTATACGGCGCAAAGACTCACATTCGATCTTGCTCGTAACGGCCCCGAAAAACAAGCATTTTATCGACAACGAAATTAAAGACGCCGTTCAATTTGCGATGAAGGAATCGGAGTATACATTGACGTGTCTTTATGAAAAATCATGCGGAGCAATTGTTTACAGGGTCATAAACGATGAGGTTCGGTTTTTACTGATTAAAAACAAACGATCCGCACATTGGGGCTTCCCAAAGGGGCATATCGAAAAAGGGGAGACTCCTCGGCAAACTGCTATGCGGGAGGTTATGGAGGAAGCCGGTCTTGAAATTGAGATTATACCGGATTTCGAATCGCAATCGGAATACATTATTCAAAGTCGTGTAGAAAAAAGTGTAACAATATTTCTGGCTAAAACGGAACAGACCACCACAACAATTCAGCAGGAAGAAATCGGCGACTATGCCTGGCTTAACTATAAAAAAGCCTTCAACACGTTGCGTTTCGAAAACGACAAGCTGATTTTGGCGCAGGCGAACGATTTTTTCACGCAACTAAAACTTGCGTAGTGCAAAAATGATAACTAAAGGACGGTAAATTATGGCTGAAACTATCGCAAAGTATTTCATAGATCTTTTTCAAAATAAAATCCCAAATGAACTGATTATTTTTATAATTTCTTTATTCCCGATTTTGGAACTCAGAGGTGGGCTTATTGCCGCCAGTCTCCTGAATGTTGATTTAGTACCCGCATTTATTATTTGTTTCCTTGGGAATATTTTACCGGTACCGTTTATTTTGCTTTTTATCCGCAAAATTTTTGATTTTTTGAGGGATAAAAAAGGCTTTTCAAAATTAATTGAAAAGCTTGAAAAGAGTTCACTTGAAAAGAGTGGGAAGGTCACCAAGTGGCGCAATTTGGGGCTTGTTCTTTTTGTAGCAATTCCGCTTCCGGGTACCGGCGCTTGGACGGGTTCGTTGATTGCGTCTATAATGGAAATTCCCATAAAAAAAGCATTTCCACTCGTTCTAATCGGTGTGGTCATTGCCGGCATCATTATGTCCTTGTTCTCTTATGGGCTGTTGGATTATTTTATCGGTCTTTTCTGATGAACGATTCTACCGACGGGTTTAATCCGTTATCCGGAACAACTCCCTTGCGTTTTTTGCAGTTAAGTCAAGTATATCCTGTGCAGTAACGCCCCTTAATTCTGCAATTTTTTCAGCGGTGTAAGGGATAAATGCAGAGGTGCAACGTTTGCCCCTGAATGGTACGGGGGCCATATAGGGACAATCGGTTTCAATTAAAAGCCGTTCGGCTGGCACAAAGCGTGCCACATCGAGCGGCGTTTTTGCGTTCTTAAAGGTAACCGAACCACCTAAGCCAATGTACATGCCGAATTTGACAATGATCGCCGCCGTCTCAACACTGCCGGAAAAGCAGTGCATCACTCCGCGTGGTTTATATTTTTCCAGCAACCGCAAAGTATCCTCATGTGCTTCTCTGTTGTGCACGACAACCGGCAGGTCCAGCTCAACGGCTAAAGCCAGTTGCGCTTCGAAAATCGATTGTTGTACATCACGCGGTGCAAAATCGTAGTGATAATCAAGTCCAATTTCACCGATAGCAACACATTTTTTTGCTGCTGTCACAACAGGCAGGATTTTCACGAAATTGACCGAATCATCTTGGCTTGCGTGGTGGGGGTGTACACCGCAAGCGGTAAAAACAAAAGGAAAACGGTCACTTAGAAGAAGGCTGTCCTCGCTACTCTTTTTGTCACTGCCGCAGTTGACAACACCGCAAATTCCTTGCGCAGGTAGCCCGGCAAGTATTTGCTCGCGGTCTTCATCAAACGCTTTGTCATCATAGTGCGTATGGCTGTCAAATATGTTTTTCATATCTATGCAAACTTTCCTATCTTATCTTATCTTATTTTGGCACCGGCCGGGATGTCTTCAATAAAGACGACCTTGACCTCATTTTCACCGCAGTCCGCAGCTAATATCATGCCTTGGCTTTCAACTCCGCACAAAACTGCGGGTTTTAGGTTAGCGACAAGCACCACGCTTTTGCCTATCAATTCCTCGGGCTTGTACCACTGCGCTATTCCGGAGGCAACCGTACGCGCAGTGCCACTGCCGTCATCAAGGGTCAGGCGCAACAATTTTTTTGCTTTCTTAACAGGTTCGCACGCCGTGACGCAAGCAGCCCGAAGCTCTACCTTCGCAAAGTCATCAATACCGATAAGCGCAATACCCGGAGTATTTTCTTCGGTCTCACAGGCGGGGCTTCCAATTGTTTCTTCAAGCAGTTCCAATTCTTTCGCCGCATCAATTCTTGGGAAAATAATTTCTCCCTTTTTGACGTTGAAACCGGATGGCAGAAGACCCCATTTGCCTGCGTCATCCCAGTTGGCTATACTTTTGTCAAAACCGACCTGCTCACGAATTTTGGGCGACGTGGTAGGCAAAAACGGACTTAAAAGTATGGAAATGATGCGTATGCTTTCGCATAGATTATACATAACACAGGCAAGACGAGGTGTTTTATCGGCGCTTTTTGCAAGCAACCACGGTGCAGTTTCATCAATGTATTTATTTGTTCTGGAAATAAGCTTCCACAACGCGGCCAAAGCGTTTGAAAACTGCAGATTATCAAGGAAGGTCTCAACTTCTTCTTTTGTTTTAAGAGATAAATCTATTAACTCATCGTCAAATTCTCCGCTTTCCCGTTCGTCCGGGATAATACCGTTAAAATACTTAAGAACCATAGCGATCGTCCGTGACAATAAGTTGCCCAAATCATTCGCAAGGTCAGCATTAATCCTGCCAATTAAAGCCTCGTTCGAAAACACACCATCCGACCCGAAAGGTATTTCGCGCAGGAGGAAATAACGAATGGCGTCAACACCATAACGCTCACAGAGAATGACCGGATCGATCACATTACCCTTTGATTTGCTCATTTTGCCGCCTTCCAGCAGCAACCAACCGTGACCATATACCTTGTTCGGCAAAGGCTCACCCAGCGCCATGAGCATCGCGGGCCAAATGATTGTATGAAAGCGAACAATTTCTTTGCCTACGAGTTGAACATTTGCGGGCCAGTACTTTTTATACAGACTATCATCTTCGGAACCATAGCCTAAAACCGTGATGTAGTTTGACAAAGCATCAACCCAAACATAGACAACGTGATCTTTGTTGAACGAAACGGGAACGCCCCATTTAAAAGTAGTGCGCGAAACACACAAGTCTTCCAACCCGGGTTTAATAAAGTTATTAACCATTTCGGGCAAACGGCTGCGTGGCTCAATAAAGTCCGGGTGCGCATCGTAATACTCCAACAGACGATCCGCATAAGATGAAAGTCTGAAAAAATAAGCGTCCTCGTGTGCTTTGGCGACATCTGCGCCGCAATCGGGGCATTTGTTGTCAGCAAGCTGCGTTTCTGTCCAGAATGCTTCACAGGGCTTGCAGTACATCCCTTCGTACTCACCCATATAGATGTCGCCTTTGTCATAAAGCGCTTTAAAAATATGTTGAACGGCTGCCTCGTGATAGCCATCGGTTGTGCGGATAAATTTATCGTTGCTGATGTTCATGAGCTTCCACAGGTCAAGTATGCCCGAGACGATTTTGTCAACATACTCTTTGGGCGTAACGCCTGCTTCATTGGCTTTATCTTCAATTTTTTGCCCGTGCTCATCCGTGCCGGTTAAAAACATCACATCATAACCCCGCATGCGCTTGTACCTTGCCATTGCGTCCGCAGCAACAGTCGTATAGCTATGCCCAATGTGGAGCTTGCCGGAAGGGTAATAAATCGGCGTTGTAATATAAAAAGTTTTTCTGTCCATTGTTCAAACGACCTTTCTTTTCTCGGGTGCCAATATTATACCATTATTTTTAATTTTTTCAATCAGAAAGATAACGGATATTATATGAGTGGCCCATTTATATGGATTAATATAGATATTATAGTTTTAAGCGAAAATAGATATTTTAAAATAAATTGACATGACAGCAGCAATGTGGTACTTTATATATGTATTAGTATACGAATATACGTTTGAATTCAGAACGTGGTTTTAATATTTATTGGAGGTTATTGTATGAGTAAACCCAAAAGATTTCTCAGCATGCTCATGGTTCTGACGATGATTATCAGTAGTTGCAGCATTGGTTTAGGGTCAATGGCTGTCGGGGCACAGTCACGGGCAGTAGCAGCTTTTAATGCTTCTGAATTTCGCAGGCCTGCACCCAATGTAACATTGGATGCTACAGATGTAATCAGAGTCGGCGCGTCCGATGACACGATGGGCAGTGGAATAACCATAAAGAAGGCGACCCCTTCCGGCGTGCCATTTATAACCGGCACATATGCTTCGCAAGCATATGCGGGTGAAACGCCTGTATGGCCGACATTTGCATTTACCTCTTCCGTGCCGGTCAACATTATTTCGGTCGCTATTACGGGTGCTACCACAGCCCCCGTCCTAACCGCAGGCGGGCTGAACGATACAACATCTGCTTCGTGGGAGATCAGGGGCGGGACGGCGACCGCAGGCGACACAATGAAAATCGCTATTACCTACAACTATGTATGGATAAGCGCGTACACCGGCGTAGCCGTGACAGATACCTATACAACAAACGCTTATTCCTATATTGAAAATGTTATCTTTCCCGCAGGTGTATGGGCATTCGCTTCTGCCTATGATACGCAAACCAGAAATGCGGCTGATGTTCAGTATGTTTCAAGAATTCTGGGCAAAGGAGTCTATGGCAATACTATCGCTCGAGAGGCAAACAGCGGCAACGATTTTAGCGCCGGGTATTATGAGTTCTCGTCGAAGTCGTGTGTTCATGACGGGGATACCACAATACCGAAAAAAACAATGCTCATAGCGGACCCTCCTCATAAATTAGCTTATGACCAATATATCGCAAACGGAGTCAACTCCTATTCCGGCGGCGATGCTGACAGAGCAAAAACAACCGTTTATCTCGCTACCAGTGTGCAGACCCTACAATCCAACAACCTAAGAATGCACTTTTTTATTCACGGCAACTCAAGATCAACAAATGACGCCCGTGATTTGACTTATGAAACAATCCATGTCAGGGACGGCGATGTTGGTTACACCGGCGATACCGGCAATGTGCTCGGGGCCAGCAGTACAGGCGCACTGGCGGCGCTTAACCCAACAGGACCGGTTGACGGGACAACGGCCGAAGGCGGTAAATTTTTATACGAAGGCATGCAAACACAATCAACACTTTACGGCACAGGTGCTGCCGGTAGCTATACTTTAGTGACACAATGGACAGCAAAAGGAAACAAGACATTACCGAACTGGATGCAGTATTACCACGCGGTAACAGTAGAAATAGTGCGTGTGACCAAAGCCGCTCTGCGTTCGGCGTTAAATGAGAGAATCGGCGTAACAACGAAAAACAATGTTACGACAATAGTAACCGCAAACGGTTCCGACCCTACAAACGGCAGTATCTCGAACACGAGTAAGGGCAAAAATCCGCAAAGCTGGTATTATTCGGCGGGTTGGACTCTTTTCTCAAATGCCGCCGATGATGCTTGGAAAAGTATGCATCAGCCTAATGCCGGTCAAACTCAAATCAACGATTCGGTGAATTTGTTGGATGGTACTTATGTGAGTCTTGTCCTCGCAGGCGGTAACTATTCCAATCGCACATCGCAAACGCTGACAACAGGTATGGGAAACACTTTCTATAATTCCACCGTCAGACCGCTCAACACAATTATTGACGCAGTGGCGAGTGCGGATACGAACTTTAATCCAAAGCTTCGAAACTGGCAGGCGGGGCAATACGATTATTATACAACAGCAAGTAAAACGGCTCTTCAAGAAGCATACGATGCGGCCATTGCGGCAAAAAATGAAAACTACAACGTGCTGTACCAACCTTATATTGATTATTGTGCAGAGCAGTTGCAGACAGCTGTCAGTAACCTTGTCTTCAAAACCAACGGCGTAACTTTTGACAGCAACGGCGGCACAGGGACAATGGCGGACCAAACGATTGAGTCCGGCTCTACGACAAACCTGACAGCCAACTCTTTCACCAGAGCCGGCTACACGTTTATCGGCTGGGCAACAGTTGCTAACGGTGCTCTTGCTTTTGAAAATAATGCCGAGTTTACGATGGGCGCCAACAGTGTTACACTTTATGCAAAATGGCGTGCCAATAACTACGCCGTTGTCTATAATGGCAATGGCAGTACCGGTGGTACGACGATAGGGTCAGAGCATGTGTACGATACCCCGAAAGTGCTTAACAATAGCGGGTTTACCAGAACGGGTTATACATTTGTCGGTTGGGGAACCAACCCGACAGATACAGTCCCTACATATTTAAATCAGCAAAGTGTAAACAACCTTGTAACTCAGCCGGGTGGAAGTATCACGCTGTACGCTGTGTGGACACCGACAATCTACAACATCGTGTTCAATGCCAATGGTGGTGCGGGCACTATGTCCAACCAGCCTATTGCTTATACTTCAAGCGCACCCTTGAAGGCAAACAACTTTACGTTGACCGGCAGTTCTTTTAAGGGCTGGGCAACAACACAAGGTAATGCCGATGCCGGTATTGTTGCTTATCCCGATGGTTCAAACTACCTTATGAACACGTCGGAAAACGTAGTTTTGTACGCTGTGTGGAGCGCCGGCACTTACGGAATTACATTCTATCCAAATGCACCCGGCGTATCAGGCACCATGGCTCAGCAAAATCTGGTTTTTGGTCAGACGGCAAATCTTAACAATAACGCTTTTTCCAGGGCAGGGTATACATTCCTTGGCTGGGCAAATACCCCGATGGGCATAAAAGCGTTCGACAACGGTGCAAGCTACACCATGAACACGCAGAGCGCCGGGCTTTATGCAAAATGGGACCCCATCGTTTACTCGGTTGCATACAATGCCAACGGCGGGTCTTCCGCACCTGCGCCGAACGCCGCAGTCTATGATGTTGAATTCGTTATTCCTTCTGCAGAGCCTATACGCGCAGGATATGTTTTCCTTGGATGGGCAATTTCCGCAAACGCCGGCACTTTTGAATTTGAAACCGGGCAAAGCGTATCCAACCTTACCGTTAATAACGGCACTACAGTTGTCCTTTACGCTATATGGCTGCCAAATTCGAACACGACTTATAAAGTTGAGCATTACCAAGAAAATCTTACCAGCGGGTATGTTCTTTATGAGACGACAACGCAAATCGGAACTACTGCGGCAGTCGGTGTTGCGGTTTATAAATCTTATCAGGGGTTTAATTCGAATACAACACACCCTTCGTCCTTCAGTTCCGGGTTGATTATCGGTAACGGTAGTCTGGTTCTTCGTGTATATTACGATAGGACAAATTCTCTTGTTTCGTTCAACTCAAAGGGAGGCTCCGCTGTACCTTCGATTAGTGGAAAATACGGAACAGTTATCGTTGCGCCCACCAATCCTGTCAGAACAGGCTATACCTTTACCGGTTGGTCGCCGATACTGCCTTCAACGATTCCCGCAGGCAACCTGACTGTCATCGCACTGTGGGATGCAAATCCGTATAATGTTATATTTAACGGTAACGGAGCAACAAACGGCACAATGCCGTCTCAGAGCATTGTGTTCGGTTCAAGCGCAGTGCTCAGTAGCAACAGCTTTATCAAAAATGGCTATAGTTTTGCCGGCTGGTCAAGCACACCTGCCGGGGGTAAAGAGTATAATAACTCAAGCACCTTTACCATGCTAACAGCAGGGGTAACGCTTTATGCCGTATGGGTTCCTGCTGCAGGTACCGAATTTAAAGTAGAACATTATTTACAGAGCATCAGCGGCGCCACGTACAGTCCGGATTTAACGACCACGCAGACCGGGACAACAGGAGAGATCGGTTGGGCCCAGTGGCGGGCAATACCGGGCTTTACATCTGTACCGGGGAATGCGAACAATGTTATTGCCGGGATCATAACCGGTGACGGAAATTTGACTCTTAAGCTGTATTATACGAGGAACAGTTATACAATCACTTTCAGCGGTGTTGAAGGGATTAATCCGATAACCGCAAAGTTTGGCGAAAGCATTACAATGCCGACTTCGCCTTCAAAAACCGGGTTCTATTTTGCAGGTTGGTCAAAGAACGAACAGTTAACAGATATTGTTGAATTGCCTTATCAAATGGAGGCATCGGACTCAACTTTCCACGTAACGTGGATGCCCAACAATTATCTTATATCCTTTGATCCGACCGGTGGAGAAATTAACAATACAACCGGTATCCAAAACTCTACGGTTCGCTACGGTAGCACTTACGAAGCGGGGACGCTTGGCTTCCCAATTCCGGTTAAAACCGGATATAGCTTCAATGGTTGGTTTACCTCAGCCGATGTTCGTGTTTATGGGGATACTGTTGTGCAAATAACCGCTGCCCAAACACTTACCGCTTCATGGTCCATCAATTCGTATACCGTGAATTTTGACTTGAACGGCGGGGCAGGGACTCCACCTCAATCCGTTACCAATCTTTTTGGCACTTCAGTTGTGCTCCCAACAAGTGGGTATTCCGGTGCGAAACCCGGATATTCATTCCTCGGATGGAATATTACAGTAAATGCCACATCTGCTCTCAGTTCGTTTTCAATCCCCGAAGGCGGTGCCACCCTTTATGCTGTTTGGCGAGCGAGAAACTATACGGTCACCTTTAGCCTTAACGGCGGCAGCGGTACTCCACCAACTTCGGTTACGGCAGGCTTCGGGACGCCGGTTGATGTAAGCATGACAGGTTTTGTAAGAACCGGTTACACATTCGGAGGCTTTGCAACAACACAAGATGCCGTCATGGCTGACCGTCTTACGAGCTATACCATCCCGGCTGCAAACTCGACTCTTTATGCTATTTGGGTAGCAAACTCACACACAATAACCTTGTTCCCGAACGGTGGCGTGGGGGAGACCATACAGATTCCGACACAAGTCAATGCGACTGTTGATTTGATGGGAAATAACGATTATTCAAAAGCCGGCCATATCTTTGTTGGCTGGAATACAACCCCGAGCGCCACTACGGGCTTCTGGTCCTATCAAGTTCCCGTTACGTCAACAACAATTTTATTTGCGATTTATGTCACAAGTGTTAACACCACGGTTTCCTTCAATCTAAACGGAGGCAGTGGCACACTTCCTGCTGATCAGAGCGGTGAATACGGTTCTCCTGTA
>JAAYFA010000255.1 GCA_012728445.1 Clostridiales bacterium
AAGTTCATACATAAAACCTTATAGCGTAACAAAGCAAGAACACTTCAACAACCGCTACGCTGATTAAAGGCAGATAGATTGACCCTATCTGCCTTTTCAATATTTTATTTAAACTTTTACTATATTTAAATTGATTTAATAGTAACAGCGTGGTATAATATCAAAAGTTTGCGGGATTAGTATATTGGTAATACATCGGCTTCCCAAGCCGAGGAGACGGGTTCGATTCCCGTATCCCGCTCCAACAAAAAGCCCCTTAGCCTTTGATTTATATAGGTTAAGGGGCTTTTAGTACAAGGATTTGAATTAAAAAATTGTGCTATACGACATATCATTATTTTTCTTGACTGCTCGAAAGAAGAATGCTACAATTAATTGCATTAATAGAAATTATAATCACTAATAATGCTAACGAAGGAGCACGATTATGAAAAGAGCATTTACTGTCCTAATGGTATCATCTATTCTCTTAACATTTTCTTCTTTACAACCTTTTGCCATGAACACAAACAACACTTCAAGTAACGAGATTGATGGTGTATAGTTTATATAGATTCCTAAACGAATTCTGAATTGGTTCGCATAAAGTATGATAGTGCAAAAAACTTTGTAAAAAACTTTTGTCAAACATCTTGACATATTGCGTACTTTTGAGTACAATGTAAATGATAAGACCGCCCGCACCTCTCAACGATGTGTCCCAGTGGCGGGTATTTTTTTGAGGTGTTTACAATATGAAAATAAAAAACCCGTCTACTTACGATGAGCAACTTAAAAAGTTAAAGTCACGTGGTTGTATTATTGCAGATGAAGATTTCGCAAAAATTAAACTACAACAAATTAACTATTATAGACTAACTGCATATTTTCTACCATTTAGAACTGCTGACGGTTGTTACAAAGAGAATACGAGCTTTGATACAGTTTATAAAATATATGAGTTTGACAGAAAACTGCGTCTTTTGATATTTTCCGCGATTGAGGAGATAGAATTAACGCTAAGGACGAGTATGGCATATTATCATGCTCATGAATATGGGGCGCTTGGATATCTGAACGCCAAAAATTTCAACCTAAAGCATAACCATGTGAAGTTTGAAAACCATATAGAAGAAGCTATAAAACATAATAAAAATCAGTTCTTTGTAAAACATCATATAGAAAAATATAATTCTCAATTTCCGCTTTGGGTAATAATGGAACTGTTTTCAATGGGCGAATTGTCTTTTTTCTTTTCCGACATGGTGAAAGCTGATAAAAAGTTTTTTGCAAAGGATGTTTTTCACACAACAGATTCTAATGTTAGTAGTTGGCTTTTATGCCTAACAAATATTAGAAATTATTGTGCTCACTATTCACGGCTTTATTACAACAAATTCGGTACTGTACCGGCAACACCGGTTGGTTTCCCATATACTCTAAAAGACAGAGTGTTTGATTATATTTTGGTTCTTAAGTTTTTGTATCCTGATTCTGAAACTTGGGAGAAAATATTTTTAGTAGAATTATCTGCATTAGTTCAGGAGTACGATAGTGCTATTGATTTAAATTGTATAGGATTTCCCGAAAATTGGTTTGAACTTCTAACAAAGAATAATTTAACAATATAGCGGTTGGTTTATTCCTTTGTTTTTTGTGTTTTTTGTTTTTGGACTGATGAATTTGCACATATTCCGGCTTAGCAGCGTCCTTCTGGATGCTGCTTTTCTTATTTGAACGAGCTGATCCCACGTTTATTCCGAACAGCATGATCTTTTTAATACATCAGATTTTTTCTTGAAACAGTGCCTTGATTGTGTTAATATTCATTCAGGTGATTTTATGAAAAAAAAGTTATTCAATAAAGACGAAATATCCCCCGCTTGCGCCTGCTGTTTGCACGGCAAGCTGTCGCCGGGGAATCAAAGTGTACTTTGTATTAAAAAGGGCGTTATGCTCCCGACATCTTCTTGCAATAAATTTGTTTACGACCCGCTGAAAAGACGGCCGCAGCGCCTGCCGAAAATTCCGAAGATGGACACCGAAGATTTTGAACTTTAATTTTTAATGTTTACGAAAGGACAGATACAAAATGCCTTATATTACAATGGTTGACTGCAATACCGCTTCCGAAGAAGCCCGCGCCGCACACGATGAACACGCCAAAATTGGGCAGATAACCAATATGAAAAGAACACTGCTCCACAGTGTTCCTGCTTTTAAAGTGATGATGGAATGGTATACACTCCGAGACGAGGCCGCGAAGTTTCTCGCTGAACTTGATGTCAGTTTTTTCTGCTACGCTATTTCGTCGCAAAACCACTGTCATATTTGTTCAACCTTTTTTCGCAAAATCTTGAAAGATGCAAATATTGACTTTGAACATTTCGCTTTTAATCCGCTCCAGCAGTCACTGGTGGATTATGGCCAAGCATTGGTAACAAAGCCGAAAAACATCGGCGATGAGATTTTCGCCGAACTTAAAAAGCATTTTAATGAAGAACAGATTGTGTTGCTCACAGCATTTGGGGCAATGATGATAGCGACCAACCTCATCAACGATTCACTCCAAGTGGAGTTGGATGGGTATTTGGCGGGCTACTAATTGTGGGGAAGCAGTGGTGAAGCTATTGTAGAACGATAGGTGAACAATGGGTTAACAATAGGTTCGCGATTGTTGGTTAATACGGTTTACGATTGTAGGGACGCCATATATGGCGTCCACTAAATATAGGAGGATGTCCGATGCAAGAATTCAAAAATAAAACCGTTTTTATCACCGGTGCCGCCAAAGGGCAAGGCCGTGGCGTGGCGCTGGCTTTTGCCAAAGAGGGTGCGAATATCATCGCCTTTGATTTGGGTGAAAAGCTTTGCTACCCCGCTTATAACCGTTCCTGTTCAGGGGACCTTTGCACATTGAAAGAAGACGTTGAAGCACTGGGCGCGCAGATTGAGATTTTTGCCGGTGATGTCCGCCACGCTGATGATATTATGGCCGCAGTGGATGCCGGTATTAAACGTTTTGGCACGATTGACGTGCTGTTCAACAATGCGGGCATTTGCGCTTACGGGCTGTCGTGGGAGCTCAGCGAGGACGAATGGGACACGATGATGGACATCAACCTCAAAGGCACTTGGCTTGTTTCAAAATATGTAGTCCCGCATATGATTGAGCAAAAAAGTGGCGTTATCATCAACAATTCCTCCATCGGCGGTCTTCGCGGGATGAACCGTCTGTCACACTACGCCGCATCCAAATTCGGGATGATTGGGCTGACAAAATCCCAAGCCATCGAGCTGGCACCTTACGGCATCAGGTCTGTCAGTATTCCCCCAACCGGTGTAGATACACCCATGAATGACGGTCTTGCCGAAATGGAGGGCGCGACGGCCATTGAAATCGCCACCCGCTCCGCCGGTAACTTAATCCCGGTACCGTGGATTGAAGTAGAAGATGTCGCAAACTCCGTTTTATTCCTTGCAAGCGATAAGGCAAGGTTTATCACCGGCAGCCAGTTCGTTTTGGATGCCGGATTACTGACAAGGTAAAATACTTTACAGGTGGAACTGTAGAGGCCGCCCCGATTTTGGGGCGGCCTCTTTAATTTTAAAATCACAGCATGATGGTTTTTACATTATTCAAACGAGAAGCCGGTAGCATATGCCCCTTACTTGGTTTCAATCAGCCAAAAAGCAATCTTTTCACGATTCCAAGTGTAAGTGATATACAGCTTGTTCCCTTGGGCGACAATCGCCGGGTAGGAATATTCACCCTCTTCTTTTTCCAACACCAATACTTCTTCCCACGTTTCACCGTTATCCGCCGAATGCATGAGGGTCAGCGGTGTTCGCTTGCCCCAATTTTCCGCTACGGGGTTGGACACCAAATAAAGCTCGCCTTTATCCGTTTTGTCTAAATCAATACCACTGTTATTGTTGAGTAGCGGGGTCTTGTATGCCTTAGACCAAGTGGCGCCGTAATCCGCCGAGTCACTGCGATAGATAAGCCCCACTTTGGTGCGTGTGAGCATATGGACATGACCGGGTGACGACTCCCACAAGGTGGGCTGAATCATCGGGACATACTCTTGTCCCGGCTCTAAAGTTTCTATATCCGCCTGCTGTTGCCAAGAGGCGCCATCGTCAAAAGACATGTCAATAAAACTTAGCCACATACCGTCCAAT
This sequence comes from Clostridiales bacterium, assembly GCA_012728445.1. Lineage (GTDB taxonomy): Bacteria > Bacillota > Clostridia > Oscillospirales > Acutalibacteraceae > UBA1447. The sequence goes on from JAAYFA010000255.1 coordinate 4,165, forward strand.
TCGCTTGACGCGGGGGCCAAGATGCGTCCGTCGGACAAGCGAATATTTTTATTTTTGACCGGTCCCCTGCCGTTGCCCTTATCGCCCGGCACAAGTTCCTTGGGGGCACTCCATGTGCGGCCGTTATCTATTGAGGTAGTCAGCCACGTGTGCCAAGAGTGAATTTTTTTCCCAACTTTAAAGTAAAGGCAGACCGTACCGTCCAAACGAAGGAATAAAACCGGGTTCCAGTGCGGCACATCATTTGCCGCGGTTATTTTTTTTGCATCGCTCCACTTGCCATCGCTGCGTATGCTGACCCAAATATCCACATCGTCTGCGCCCTCTTTTGCGCCGCCGAACCACGCTGCCAAAACTTCGCCGTTTGGCAGTGGTAGCACGGTGGAAGCGTGGCAACTGGGGGTTGGTTTTATAGCGTCAAATATCATTTCTTTTTTTGTGTTAAGATTCATATTATACTCATTCCTTTTTATATATTAGGTATCCGGAATATTCAGGCAACTTTTCTGCCATACTGACCCTTACTGCCTTTTTCACTTTGTAACATTACCCCTGACAATTAACATCTTCAATTTAAGGTGTAGGGCGGGGGCTTGCCCCCGCCCTACCTGTTAAAATAGCAAGGCTATTACGGCAACTTGTTGCCTGCCGCACA
>JAAYFA010000049.1 GCA_012728445.1 Clostridiales bacterium
ATTATAGGTAGGGCTCAAAGAATTCCCGGCTTTCAAACAGAAAGCCTAACCCCGATTGCCCCGCCCTTATGGGCGTGCTTCCGGCAGCTATCCGGGAAAGAGGTTTACGCGGCTATGTCCGTACAGTCAACCGAGGAAGTCCAATTTGTGATAAATTGGCGGGACGATATAACCACGCGGCACATTGTTCGCTACAAGGGCGTTGATTATGATATTACCCGCGTTGACACGTTCGAGGGCTACAAGCAAGATTTAACGCTGTATGCGAAGAAAAAAAGATAATTATAGCGATAAAATCTTATCGAGGAATATTTTTGCCTTTTGCTTATCAATCGTGTTTTCCTCATTCAAAATTATACGTTTTACTGCCTCGCCATTGAATTGAGAAACACCGCGAGAGTTACGCCCCGCCCAATGAGCCTGTATGACGGTATTATTAACCAGCGTATTTTGAAACATAGAAATCAACTTTGTTTTTATGGTTTTACGCGCATAGTCTATCCCGACAAGATATATCATAAAAACGGTGTTATCTTCCGCGAGGAACTCTAACATTTTGTCGAGATTATAGCCTTTTGGTGCAGATGCTAAAACCATTATTTTTGTTTTTATGTCGGTTTCGGTGTAAAAATTGGGATAGTGTTTTGCATAATCACCTAATCCGTCGCGGGTAATCATTCGTGGAAATTCAGCGTGGTTGATAAGACTTTCAATAACTTGACGGCGCATTTCCACATCGTCGCCCGCAATTATGTATTCTATTATGCGCCCCCGAAGATTTACATTTTCGATACAAGCAGCAACAAATATTTCGTTTTCGTATTTACTTGTCCGTTTGTCTAAATCTGAAAGCAAGTCGCTGTAGTCGAGAGAACCCGAAAAAGCAATAGCACGCTCAGGCGCGTTCATAATATTTTTGAGACGTTCACCGACAGAAACATCAAATCGCTTGCCCGTCGGCACTATCCCGTTAGTTGCGGCAACCAAACGGGTGAGATTTTCCTCAAAAGTAATGTTTTGATGAATGCCAAAAAGAATATCAAAGTTTTCCGGAACGTTTGTTATGCCGTCAATCTGACGGATAATGTCCGAACCATTAAAACTACCCTTGATATTATCAATTCGTAACTCCATCGAACTGTGGCTAATTTTTGAAAGAAAAGATGAGTTAGACAGCAATATATAATTTTTTCGAGGTGTGCATACACAAACAATAAAAGGCTTATCATCATGTTTTTGTAAAGCCGATAATGATAATACAGTATTGCTAAATGTTGCCGAATTTGCTTTGCAAAAGCGTATTGCAAAATCGCGAGTATAGAATACCGACCTATCCTTGACACAGTTATACCGATTATTAACAAGCGTTGCAAGAGCGGCTTTATCATTTATTCCATCATTCGAGCGGACGAACTCTATCAAATCATTCAGCATAGTTTTATCCCCTGCCTTTTTCGGAAGTTGATAAATCAAGCATTATTTGCCCGGATTGTTTAGCGGCTTTTGTTTTTTGTTGTAAAGCCAATGTATTTCGTTCCCAAAAAACTTCATCTGTATAACCTTGTATTTCATCGTTTGTTTCTGCTATTTCTAATCGTTTTTGGGCAAGAGCACAATATTCGCTCTCGCACTCAATACCGATATAATGACGATTTAGTTTTTTTGCGACAACCGCGCTTGTACCCGAACCAATAAAGGGGTCTAATACCATATCACCGGGATTTGAACTTGCGAGGATAAGCTTAGCAATAAGTTTTTCAGGCTTTTGTGTTGGGTGGTCTGTGTTTTCCGGCATAGCCCAATATGGAATTGATATATCATCCCAAAAGTTAGAGGGGTAAGTATCCCGAAAGTTTCCATGTTCCGTTTCTTGCCAATCTTTCGGTTTGCCGTCTACCTTATAAGGGGCTATAACCTTGCGGCGCATTTTTACAGCATCCACATTAAAGGTAAAAGATTTAGGCGACATCGTAGCAAACCATATATCCTCCATTGAGTTTTTCCAGTTGCGCTTTGCCCCACGTCCTTTTTCCCTCTGCCAAGTTATACGGTTTTGAACTGTAAAATGGCGTTGCAACACCGAACCAATTATTAGACTTGTACGCCAATCACAACAAATATACAGACTTGCAGTATCCTTTAATACGCGCTTGACCTTTAATATCCAATTTTCTGTATATGCGGCGTATTCGGTATCATTCATCTGTTTGAACGTAGTATTGTTGAACGTCTTGTTGAGGTTATACGGTGGGTCTACTATAAGTAAATCAATAAAAGCGTCTGGCAAATATTCAATGACATTTAGCGCGTCTCCGTGTATAATTGTATCGGTTATATCTGATAAGGCACTTGCCTTTGTAAGGCAAACACATTTAGACAAGTATAAGTTCGTTTCAGTTTCGGTAAGTGAAATCGTTCTGTTTCGTTCTGCCCTCTGTTTTTTCATCGCTAACATCCCTTATCTATATAAGTTGCGTTTACTATCATATTGCAAACTCAAGCAAAACGCAATCTTAAATTTCCAGTAGCATCAAGTGTTTTCGGGTATATTAAAGTATCATTTAATAGATTTAAGCGACAAACAAGCGACAAAACAAACATAAAACACGCTGAAATGCTTGATTTTACTCACACGTGTCCAAGATAGGAAAATGAAATAGTAAAGCCTCCGTTATTGGGATATCATTTAGTTGCGACACCAAAAATACCCAAAGAAACCACGGAGGCAGAACAATGATAAAGTGCATGAGCCTATTCAGTCAAATACTA
>JAAYFA010000166.1 GCA_012728445.1 Clostridiales bacterium
CACCATTGAATGCGGAATGGACGGTAAGCACAGATGCAGCAAAATCAAACTTTCACAATTCGATTTTACTGCGTGCAGCACTGCGGCGTGGGAAAATGAGCGTACGCTTTGTATTTGGATGCGGCCTTTAGAGGCTATCGGTCAGCGGCGCATCCGATTTGTTTTTGGCGGCGACAAAGTTGTAATTTATCCCGAGGGAGTGCCGAGTGGTCAAAGCACCATGCAATACCTTTCCGGCTTTGTCGGATCTGTTGTTAAATCCGAGGCTGTTGTGAAGGCCGCGCAATTAATTTTTTCAAAAGGCGAAAAAGTCGTGGAGCTCAAACATATCGGCAGGGTGCGCAAATAGATTCTCTGGCAAAACCACGTTTTTTGACCGGTTTTAATGAGAGGTTCGGATAGAACAAAAGGGAGCAGAATAATGGGCAATGAGGGAAAAACAAGCCTTGAGAGGGCCGGGTCGCCGGAGGAAGTCGGCGTCTCGACTTCGAGAATCGCAGATTTTATTGACGATCTAAAAGAAAACGAGATAGAAACTCACAGTATCATGATTTTGCGCCACGGCAAAGTGGCGTTTGAAGCTTGGGCCGAGCCGTATGGGCCGGATATCCCTCACACCATGTATTCCGTAAGCAAAAGCGTCACTTCTATTGCGGTCGGTTTCGCCGTAGAGGAAGGACTCCTTTCACTCGAGTCAAAAGTGATTGATTTCTTTCCCGAATACGCACCGGACGAAACCGACGAGAAGCTCGAAGAAATGAACATCTTCCATTTGCTTACGATGACCGCCGGCAAGGATGTAAGCCAAATGACGGATAAAACAAAAAATCAGTGGGTGAAAGATTTCTTCGATGCGAAATGGGCTTTTGCGCCGGGAGAGTTCTGGCGGTATATAAGCGAAAACACCTATATGTTGTCGGCCATTCTTGCCCGCGTTACCGGCAAGTCGTTAACAGAATATTTGACGTCGCGGCTTTATGAACCACTGGGCTATGGAAGGGTCCCTTTTTGGGAAAAGGATGGCAGTGGGATTGAGGCGGGCGGCTGGGGACTTTTTCTTACAACAGAGGAGCTTGCAAAATATATTCTTTGCTGCCAGCAGGGCGGAATATTTAATGGTAACCGGGTTATTCCGGCCCAGTGGATCAAGCAGGCCGGCAGCAAACAGGTAGATAATCTGCAATATACGGAACCGGCAGCCTCGATAGGGTATGGCTACGGGATGCCGATGAACCCGATACCGAACTCCTACCGCGCGGATGGACTTTTTTCTCAGTTTGGACTGGTTTTTAACGATTATGATGCCTGTCTTGTAATGACGGCATGTGAGATGTTCAGCAGAAAGACGCGAGATTGTTTTTGGCGACATTTCCCGGAGATGTTTTGTCAAGAAAGCGATGGAGTCGTTCCTGACGAGGGGCTGAAAGACAGGCTCAGACTTGACGCTTTGCCGGATTTACCGCAAACACCCCGCAGTCAAACCGAGAAGATAATTGACGGTAAGATATTTAAAATTCAGAAGAAGAGGCTGCTCAAAGGACTCGGCTACCCCGTCGGGATGTTTATTATGCCGGTCATTCAACTGAATTATGAGAAGCTTGGCAATATTGAAGAAATAAGGTTTCGTTTCTTTGAAAACGAATGCTCTGTAACGTGGAGAGAAAGCCTTTACAAAAACACAATAACGTGCGGCATGGACGGTAAAGCAAGGACGGAAAAAATCAGGTTGTCACAATTTAA
>JAAYFA010000023.1 GCA_012728445.1 Clostridiales bacterium
GTCCTTGATCATCTCCTTCGTGAGCATCTTGTCCATCGCGATCGCGGCGCCGAGATAGCCCGATCCGGTATAAGGGATGCCGAGCATGTCAAATGTCGCCTGCACGCGGCCGTCCTCGCCGTTCATGCCGTGCATGACCGGAAAGGCTACGTCGCACTGTTCGATTACCTCGCGCGCGCCGCCGAAAAACGACTTTTTCTCCGTGGGATATTTGATGAGCGTGATGCAGATAGAAAAGGTAAAACAAGACCATATCATACTGAGATGACCACAGGTCAGAAATTATTAAAGACTACTACTGGCATAAAGAGTTATCCAACAGACGTTAAACGTGATGCTTATTATGGTGTACAGGATCTTAAGCATGAAACAGAGCGGGTCGCAGGTTTAATTGAAGCCAATGTTAGAGCAATGAAAAGACGTGCAATATTGGAAGGCGATATGGAAGCGGTTGAAAAATATGATGAAATGCTTGAAACAATTGTGGAACGAGAAAGAAAAGTAGTTGAACGGTATAAAAAGTACAGAGACTCTAAAAAATAGAGGTTTTTAGTCATGAGAACAAAAAATGTATGGGTGGTCGCTGTGGCGATCACCCTTTTTTATTGTACGTTTGCACACGCTATGACAGTACATCAGTTTTATGCGCTTGCACAAAAACAAAAGAGCATCAACGCCTTTGGAGCTACTGTGCAAAGTGTTATAGAAACTGGGTATTGGACAAGTCCTCTTTGGCGAAATACCTACAACGGTGCGGGAATAAAAGCAGATGCCCAATGGAGAAAAACTAAGTCATATGTTGAGTTTGTAAGTCCTGAAAGTAAAGACGGTATTTATTTTAAGAAGGTTTCTTACTTTAAAAAATATGAAACACCCGTTGTTTTTCTTGTTGATTACGCACAAAAAATAAAGCGAGATTACCCCCAATGTGCTGCTGACAATTTCTTTGGATATTTTGCAGGGCTGTATAAAGGAAGGCTTGGTAAATGGGCAACCGACCATAAATATTTTGAAAAACTGGTACGCAAGGCATTTGAGTTAGAAGCCATATTACTTTACCCGGGACATCTCAAAAGGTCGTTTGAATATGCGAAGGATAAAAAATACTTAGAACAGTGGCAGATAGAAATAATTGAGGAAGTGATCAAATGATAAAAATTATTCTTGACCCCGGACATGGAGATCCTGACCCCGGGGCATTGGGTTCTATGTCAAGAGAGGCAGATATAAACCTTAGTGTGGCATTAACTGCCCAAAAATATTTAAAGACATTTGGCTACATTCCTATCCTTACAAGGGATACAGCGGAAAGAATAATTAAAGATAATCGCACAGTAGATCTTTCTGCACGGGCAAACGTAGCTAACAGGATCAACGGTAATTGTTTTATATCATTTCACTGTAATGCCGCTGAAAGTAGGTTAGCAAACGGATTTGAAATATACACGACACTAAAACAGAACAACTCAGATAAACTGGCAACCTGTATATACAACGAATGGGTCAAGGCTTTTCCTGACCAAAGGAAGCGGGTAGATTTCAGAGACGGAGACCCTGACACAGAAGCCAATTTCAAGGTAATTAGAGAGACAAGATGCCCTTCATGCCTGATAGAATTGGCGTTCATAACAAACCCAAGGGAAGAATTATTTTTACTTGATATAAGAAATCAAGACCTTATGGGTGCAGCGATTGCAACAGGCATACATAAC
>JAAYFA010000256.1 GCA_012728445.1 Clostridiales bacterium
CCGCCGCCTTGAACGATATAAATCGTAGCCTGTGGCAGAGCGGCAATGGTTTCGTCAATCATCTCTTTGGGCAAAGCGTTATCTTTTTCCGCTTCAATCAAAAGCACCGGCATGGCAAGATTTGCCGAAGCACTCATGTCCGTCGCCCTTGTGTTGATACTCATATAGGTTATCCCCGGCCCGCTGCCGTCAATTTGCAGCGGATCCGTCAACTGAGCTACATCGTAGCTCAGTCCGAACTTTAGGTCCACGGCAAGGAAGCCCACCACCAGGCGCGCGAGCAGTTTGGGGTAAGAGGCAAGCTTGAAAAATGCGGTATAAAACGTTCCCATCAGCTTAGATGTGATAAGGGGCTTCATATTGGCGGCAACCTCGGCGTTGGGCGCCGGGCAAAACAGCAACAGCCCTGCGATTTCGGCATGTTCGATGGCAATGTTCATTGCCACGCCTCCGCCCATGGAATGACCGGCCACAAGCCAGCTCTCAAGCGGGGCCATGCTTTGCATCAAATCAACCATTAACGCCTCACGGGGAATGACAACCGTCGCTGCGTTTTCCCTTGTACTGTACCCAAAATTCGGCAGGTCCGCCAACACACAGGTGTAGCCGGCCCCGGTCATCTCGGCCGCCATATTCTCCCAAGAGTAGGTGGAAACAAGGAAGCCATGCAAAAATAAAATCCTGCCCTTTTGCTGTCCCTCGGCCTCAAATACGCGGTAGTGGATTTTGTAGTCACACGTGGTAAAATATTCGCTGTTTTCGAACGGTTTTTCCGTGGGGAACGGCACTGCGGAAGCGGCAACAGTGAAAACCATCACAAATGCCAGTGTCAGAGCGAAAATCCTAAGAATCCTCTTTTTTGTTCGTTTAATCCGGTTCGCCTTCTTTCAAAAATTGATTGATTATCTTTAAGCTTTTTTCGCTTAAATTTAAGTAATCCGCAGGGGCCTTCATGGTTTCAAGGATTAAAAACTCGAGTGACCACTCGCGGGCATAGGATTTTGCCGCTTCATCGCGAAAAGGGTTTCCTGTAAGGAGCTCCAAAACCTCTTTAGTAAGTGCTGTATTGCCCATCCTGAAAACTCGTTTCAAGATGAAAACCAAGCTGTATTTGTAGGTGTTTAACTGCCCGAAAACTGCTTTTCGAATGGTGCCGTTGTCTGCGATGATGCCACCAAGCCGGCTTTTGTTTTTCTTATGCAGTAAAAACCGGCAGATACAGCGGGCGAAGGCGGCGGACGTGGCTTTGTTCAGACTTAACTTTTCGTCGTTTTCTCTCAAAAACCGGGTGCAAAACGCCGCTGCCTCCCCGGGGATTTCGCTTGTCAGTAGCTCTATGTACGCCGCAATCTCCTGCTCGTTTTCTATCATGTCCGCCTTCGCATCCATCATCCCATCCATTCCGAAACAAGCTTTTTGAATTCCCGGCCTTTTTCCTCAAAACTCTTGTAGCGGTTATAGCTCGGGGCGGCGGGTGACAGCAAACAACTTTTTCCGACCTCGGTCAATTCGAAAACTTTTTGGACAGCCTGCTCCATATCTTCAACAAAAACAATGTCAATTTTACTTCCCAACATGACAAGGCTTTTCCCGATGCTGTGCCCGGTTTCCGGCATACAAATCAGATGGCCGATTCCGCTTTTTGCAAGCTCCGCAACAAATTTTGAATAATCAATGCCTCTGTCCATACCACCGATGATCAGGCAATCAACGTCCTTCAGTGCATGTATCGCAAACAACACCGACTCCGGCACGGTGGCAATGCAGTCGTTATAAAACTGAATGCCGTGCAAAACGCCGAAGGGTTCCATGCGGTGCTCAATTCAACTGTAGTTCAGAATTCCCCGCTCCATAGCATCTTTTTCTATGCCGAGGCTTTTTGCAACGGCGGCGGCAAAATAGATATCGTGATGATTATGTGCCCCCGGCAGGCGGCTGTTGAGCAGTGTTAAAGCGTGCAAAAACGCATCGTTTTCGCCATCATTTTTGCCAACCGATATTCCGCTTGCTTTGAGTGTTTCAAAATCAATGCAGTCCCGCAGGGGTTGGTCCGCGTTGTAAAAAAAGTAATCCTTCTCGTCTTGAAACCTTAGAATATTCAGCTTTGCACCCACATAGCCCTTGAAGCCGTTGTAGTGGTCCAGATGTTCCTCATAGATATTGGTAAAAACCGCAATGTGCGGCGATGCCTTGGCAAACTCAAGCTGGTGGGAGGACATTTCAATAACGGCGGTTTTGCCCGCAATATCCGCCAGGCTTTCAAACACCGGCGTGCCGATATTCCCGATTAAACACGCAGGCTTCCCCGCCGCGCGCAAGATTTCATAAATAAGCGTGGAGGTGGTGGACTTGCCCTTCGTGCCGGTAATGCCTATTTTTTCACACGTCACAAAACGCAAAAACAAATCGATTTGCCCGCTGATCTCTACGCTTTCCGGTAGTTTCACATCACGCAAAGAAATACCCGGGCTTTGCATGACCAAATCATATTGGTTGATGGCGTCAAGATAACCGTCCCCGGTAAACAACTGCACATGCTCATCTTCAATGTCCACAGTGTTGCGGTCGGCAATGCCAAGCGGCTTTTGGGGATAATATTTTCGGATCAGCTCATAGGTCGAGCGACCTTCGCGCCCAAACCCCAACAGGAGAACGCTGCGATTTTCACAATATTCAATCAGTCGCTGATACATAGTCATACATCTCCGTGATATATTTTTTGAATTTTTCCGGTACATTGTTTTCGGGGTTCCATTCGCCCAGCAGCTGCGCGGGACTTTTCATACAGCCGGCTTCTGAATTCTCCGAATATTTTTTCAACAAAAACGGTATATCCGTTCCCGATGCTGCGTATTTTTGTGCCACCATGAAAAGTGCGCACCTTACCTCTTCAACCGTTCCAACGCACTCAAAAGGCTTCACTTCGCTCAGTCCCGCAAGACCCTCGAAGTCCTTTAACATCTCTTCTTTTTCAAGCATATCGTGGCCGAAAATATCAAGCAGTTCTCGCCTTTCCATAAATGGGGAAAGGATAATATAAACACACAAGCACTTCGCGCATCGGCCACACCAGATGTTGTTTTTGCTCCCGATGTTGCAACTTCTAAAAACCGGATGAAATTGTTTGAGTGCGGCAAAACGCCGGGCGATTTGCAGTTCGTTAAAAGGCCGCAACAGACTAAAATAATTTGTTCTTCCGCCAAAATTTCTTTTCATATAATCGTTTAAGTCCTGCTCAAACGCATAACTTTTTGAGTACTGATGGTTAATCTCCGTACCGCCGACAGTCGCCTCGTTCGCACTGGACTCGTTGGAAAGAATCATATTCCCCGCACCGGTAATATGCGCACAATAAAGCCCTAAAAAAGCCACGATAGCCGAAAACGGTGTGTGCCCGTTCAAAAAGCCTTCCTTGTTGCGCTGCAGCAGTTCCTTGTCAATTTGTCGGGTTGTTTTTAGAATCTTTTCCGGAGAATACCCCGCGACGGCGGCCGTTTGTGTACGCGCCGGTTGGTCGTTCACCGTAAAACAAAGCGTGCTGTCCTTTATGTCTTTGAGCAAGTCCAGTGTTACGCAAGAATCCTTGCCGCCGCCCACCGGAATAATATTCAGCCCGCTCGTGCGGTATTCGTCTTTTATTTCACGTTCTTTGCGTTCGGGCTTAAAATCACATTCAATCTTTACAAAATGTTCAAAACTCGTTTCGATGCCGTTTTGATAGAAAAATTCACCAAGGCCATGGTACCACAGCTTTTTCCACCACCCCTTGTCGGCATCGCTTAGCGCGCCGCATCGAACAATAAACCGTGGCGAGCAAACACATTTCCAGTAGCTGACGGCCTCGACCAGCCCCAGTGCAAACAAGATCTTTCGGGCATCCGCCGAGTCAAATCGGTTGAGCAAGGCGAGCTTGTCCGTGTTGATTGTCGTTTCGGGGTGAAATTCGCACAGACCGGGGATAGAAAAATCAAAGCGGATACGCACTCGCCCGTCGGCACGTTCAACAGTAAACCCGTCATAAGAAAAGACCGGGTACCGCTGTCTGAATTCATTAAAATCACCGTTCCTAGGCATCAAAACACATCCTTTCAACCCCTTCGAATTATAACAGAAAAGGTGGAATACATCAAGAATTATAATGTGCGCAAGCCGGTTGAACCCCTTGCCATCACTGCCTCATCTCCCTCGATGTTCATCTCATGGTAATATTATGGAAAATTTTGCAAAATATAC
>JAAYFA010000098.1 GCA_012728445.1 Clostridiales bacterium
AGATATTGAAGAAGCAAGAAGTGGAAGGGTATTAAGCGAGAGGTGAACGAGGGGTTAACAATAGGTGAGCGGGAGGTGAACGGTGGGTTAGCGCTTGATTGACGATTGCTCACCAACTTCTCATCCATTGCTCACCAATTGCTCACCCAATAAGACTGAAAGGAGCTACCCCCATGCTCAAACGTGTATTCATCATCGTCCTTGACAGTTTCGGTATCGGCGAACTTCCCGATGCCGCTGACTATGGCGACGTCGGTAGCAATACGCTTTTATCGATTTCAAAATCACCAAAGTTTCACATCCCTAATCTTCGTCGCCTTGGGCTGTTAAACATCGACGGTGTGACGGCCGGAACGCCGGCCTCGACACCGGAGGGTTGCTTTGCCCGCATGAACGAGATGTCAAGGGGGAAGGACACAACCATCGGCCACTGGGAGATGTCGGGTATCATATCCGAAAAGCCACTGCCCACATTTCCTCACGGATTTCCGGACGAAGTAATTGAAAAACTTGAAAAAACAACCGGCCGCAAAGCACTTTGCAATAGGCCGTATTCCGGCACAGAGGTTATAGCGAAATACGGGCAGGAACATGTCCAAACCGGTGCGCTGATTGTCTACACCTCCGCCGACAGTGTTTTGCAAATTGCGGCGCACGAAGACGTTGTGCCACTCGAGCTGCTCTACGAGTACTGCCAAATGGCACGGGATATTATGACGGGCGAATTCGGCGTCGGCCGTATTATCGCCCGCCCGTTTATCGGTGATTTTCCGAATTTCAAGCGCACACCGAACAGGCACGATTTTTCATTGGCACCGCCCAAAACCACAATGCTCGACTTGCTCATGGCAAAAGGCTTTGAAACGCTGGGTGTCGGTAAAATTAACGATATTTTTGCGGGCAAAAGCATTTCGTGGACAACGCGAACGCAAAATAACCGGGATGGTATGGAAAAAACCATTGAACTGCAAGACAGAGATTTTAACGGTCTGTGTTTCGTCAACCTAGTTGATTTTGATATGCTCTTTGGCCATCGCAACGATGTTGACGGCTACGCAAACGCCATGAGCGAGGTTGATGTTCAGCTGGGCGAATTTATGGACAAGATGAAACAGGAAGATGTCTTAATAGTAACCGCGGACCACGGCTGCGACCCGGCCACTGAAAGCACAGACCATTCAAGAGAATATGTGCCGATGTTGATATACGGCAAACAACTGAAAAAAGGTGTGAACCTTGGTACTAGAAAAACCTTTTCCGACATCGCTGCAACGGTGTTGGGTATCTTTGGCGTTGAAAACACGTTGCCGGGCGAAAGCGTTTTGGGTAAAATTTTAAATAGGTGAGCGATAGGTGAACGATAGGTGAACGATAGGTGAGCAATTGTTTAGACGTCGCCCAACAATCGCTCACCAACTTCTCAGCCATTGCTCAGCAGCTGCTCACCCCTCAAAAAAGGAGTGTTTCGTCATGGATTACAAGCTTCTCATAAAAAAAGCCCTCGCCGCTCGCAAAGCAGCCTACGCCCCTTATTCAAACTTTACCGTCGGTGCGGCGCTGCTTACGAAGGACGGTCAAATATTCACGGGCTGTAATGTGGAATCTGCCACTTTTACACCGGGCACTTGTGCGGAAAGAACGGCCATCTTCACCGCCGTGGCGCAGGGCGCTCGTGATTTTGAGGCAGTAGCTGTGGTCGGTGGCAAGGCAGATGCCGACAAGTTGGATTATTGCGCGCCCTGCGGGGTATGCCGGCAGATGTTAGCGGAGTTCTGTCTTCCTGCGGAATTCGCTATCCTCATCGCAAAGTCGGAAAGTGAGTACATTGTAAAATCACTGGCGGAACTCCTGCCGATGAGTTTTGGCCCCGAAAAACTACGGTAAAACGAGAACAGCAGTCAATAGTACATATAAAAAAAATATTTTTGTTGAATAAATTGGAATTATGTGATAACATAGTGGCGAACCAAATCGGTAGTAAAGTTACCGAAATAATAATTGGAGGAAAAACAATGAAGACGAAAAAAATTCTCAGCATGATCCTGGCAATCGTTATGGCGTGTTCGGCTTTCCTTATGCTTACTGCTTGTAATGATAAGGATACGGACAAAACTACCAAAGCGGACGGCAAAACAGATACCTACGAAATCGCGTTGATTACAGACAAAGGTACCATTGACGACAAATCTTTTAATCAGGGCGCATGGGAAGGCGTTGTCCAGTACGCAAAAGAGTTCAACAAAACACACAAGTATTATCAACCGACCGACGCAACAACCAACGACTATATTGCAGCTATTGAGCTTGCAATAAAGGGCGGCGCTAAAATTGTTGTTTGCCCGGGCTTCCTTTTTGAAGTTGCTCTTTACGACATGCAAACAAAATATCCCGCAATTAGCTTTATAATTCTTGACGGCGCTCCGCATACGGAAGATTATGCAACATTTAAGACAGAGAAAAATGTTGTTTCGATTTTCTATGCTGAAGAAGAAGCCGGTTTCCTTGCCGGTTATGCTGCAGTTAAAGACGGCATGAAGGGCCTTGG
>JAAYFA010000171.1 GCA_012728445.1 Clostridiales bacterium
ATTCGTATCATGGTTTTTTGCGGTGTTATTTAGCTGTCCGCATAGACCTTCAGCGTTCATAATCGCGCTCCCTTTGAAAAGAAACAGCTTTGAAATCCACATCTGTAAAATGGTCAGCACTGAGGATATAGTCCCCCTCAACCCATTGTCTATTGACCAGTCGTTCCGCTTCCGAACGGTTTGGAGCATCAACTTCTACTTCCATTTGAAGTGTTTCGGTAATGGTGACTTTGTATTTCTTCATAAAGAACCTCCTGTTTTAAATGATGTTATTTGCGCCATTCGGTCGGGTCACAGTCAAAACTCACATCTAGCGTTTCATCTTGGGAATAGCTTTGCTCCGCAATATCAATCGCGTCTTGCGGATCGTCAGCCACAACCCATATATGACGCATCACGGTTTCAGTGATGTTGACTTTGTATTCTCTCAGCATTTTTTGTACCTCCTTTTTTGGGTATAAGAAAAGGCGCTCACTTTCGTAAGCACTCCAAACGAATTATAAACCCACCATTTTTTGGTGGATTTATAATTCATGAAAAATAATTTTTGTAATAGCTAAGTCCATGCAATTATTTAAATCTGTAAATTTTATGGAAAGTATGCTTGACATTATAAGTTTTTGCGCTATAATAAAAATGTAAAGCAAACTTTACATTAGATGAGGAGTGAGTAAGTGAAAAATCGTTTAGAAGAAATCCGAAAACAACGAGGTATTAAACAGGAAGAGCTTGCTATTGCTTTGGAGGTTTCTCGGCAGACAATCGGTTCACTTGAAAACGGAAGATATAATCCTTCCATTATCTTGGCGATCAAAATAGCACGGTATTTTGAGTTAAGCGTTGAATAAATTTTTATTTATGAGGAGAATGAGCAATGAAAAAACAATCCAAAGCATTTGTTTTTTACACAGGTATAGTTGTATTCGCAATAGGATTAATGCTAAGTTTTGTGTTTGCTGAATCAGAGGGTATAAAAGGATCACTGCCCTCTGTTTTAACAGGGTGTGGAGCTGGTATTATTGGTGCTGGATTAGCAAGTGTCCTGTTAAAAAAGAAACTGAAAAACAATCCCGATAAGGCAAAAGAATATGAGATAGCTGAAAAAGACGAACGCAATATTCGTCTTAGAGAAAAGGCGGGATACGCCACATGGTATACAACCCTTTTTATGCTAGCTTTTGTTTCGCTCATTTTTGTTATTTTGGATTATTATCTACTTTCCCTTGTTGCAATTGGGGCATTATTTGTTCACATTATTAGTCTTTTTGTTTTTATTTGTATTTACGATAAAAAGCTTTGATAACTTTTTATTATACAGCAAATCACTTCGGCATAAATTGTTCTTAACTCACTTTTGTGAATAACCGTTATCTCGCAGTATCACGTTTTCTTTCTTGCCTGTACCTTATCGTGTCCTCATGCGCCGTAGAGCGTAGGGTGGCGCAAGCAGTTTTAGCGGTGTTCGGCAGATAATCGGCGCGGCGACATTTCTTTTGATGGGCGTCCCCTTTTTGTGAGAAATAGGGGCTTTGCAGAAATGCCGCCATCATCTCACCGGGGTTAGCG
>JAAYFA010000075.1 GCA_012728445.1 Clostridiales bacterium
AGCGTTTTGAATAACGAAAAAGGTAATTACTTGCTGATTTCGATCCTTGGCGTTTTAAAAGTGTATATGCCGATCCTCGCCGACCAAGTGAGCGAGTATGACCCCAGGTCTGATTTTTCCGGTATTTTTGACACGTCAGACAAGAAGTATGTTAAAACAACAAAGGTTACCTATAAAGGAGTCGAATACATTTGCGAGGAGTACCGGGGCAGCGATGCAACGGACAAGTATTTCTTCAATAAAGGCAAACTGGTACGAATCGAGCAGGTTAGCGATGACGGCTCCAAAACGATTATGGAGAATATTGAAATTTCGGCCAAATTTGACGAAAATATCTTCAATATTCCTTCGGGCTACAAAGAGATTAGCGAAAAAGACCTGGAAGGTTTGTCCGGTCTTTTGGGATAGATTTCTCGAGAACATGTTGAGGATATGATGAATAAAACAGCACTTGTTACAGGCGCTGCGGGCGGCATCGGAAGCGCTGCTGCCCGTTTTTTTGCGCGCGAAGGGTATAACGTTGTCATAAACTATCGCCATTCAAAAGACGCGGCTAAGGCGCTTGAAGCGGAGATTTGTGCCGGCGGTGGCAGGGCTTTGGTTTTTCAAGCCGATGTGGCCATTGAGGCGCAGGTTGCCGCTATGTTCGCCAGGTGCGCGGCGGAGTTTGGCGGGGTCGATGTGTTGGTCAACAATGCGGGTATTGCGCAACAAAAACTTTTTACGGATATCACGCAAGCGGATTTTGACGAAATGTTTGCAGTGAGCGTCAAAGGCTGCTTTAATTGTTGCCAAAAGGCATTGCCCTATATGGTGCACCAAAAAAAAGGCAAGATTATCAATATTTCCTCCGTGTGGGGCGTTTGCGGTGCTTCGTGCGAGGTTCATTATTCGGCGGCAAAGGCCGCAGTCATTGGGCTGACCAAAGCGCTCGCAAAAGAAGTCGCTCCTTCGAGCATTCAAGTCAACTGCATCACCCCCGGTATTATTGCAACGGCAATGAATGCGTCTTTTGGTTTTGAAACGTTGGAGAGTTTAATCAGTGAAACACCCTTAGGCAGGATCGGCACGCCCGAGGATGTTGCGGAAATTATCCTTTTTTTAGCAAGCGAAAAAGCGGATTTTATAACCGGGCAGGTCATCGGTGTGGATGGTGGCTTTCACTAGACTAAAAATATTACGATTAGGTGGGACTGCATGGAACAGCAATTCATCGACACCAATCGCCGATATGTGGGGCTTAAAGAAAACATTATTTTCGGTGTTGCAAATGGCGGACAGGTTTTGAGCTTTTCCTTGCTCGTCTCCTATCTGACCTATTTTTATGTCAATATTTTTAACATTGACCCCAAAATAGTCGCAACGATGCTTTTTTTGGAGGGTATTTGGGACACCATCAACGACCCGCTCATGGGCAGCGTTGTCGACAGAACCAGAACAAGACTTGGTAAACTGCGTCCCTACCTGCTCGGCGTGCCTTTGCCCATGGCATTGGCGACGATATTCTTTTTTGCGGGTCCGATGTTTTTACACAACCCAAGCCCGACGGCACCCTCCAAGGTCATCTATATGGTTATTACCTACTTCACTTGGGAGTTTTTGTATACCATGAGTGATGTACCGTTTTGGGGCATGGCCGCCGCTATTTCGCCAAGCCCTGCGGACAGGACCCGGGCGATTACCTCCGCACGGTTGATATCCGGCATTATTGGCGGTATTCCAACGATTATCATTCCGATTTTGATAGACCTTACCGAAAGCAATGTAATTGGTACAAGCATCAAACAAGTTTTCTTTGTTGCCGGTATTACCAGCGGCATTATTGGCATGGTCTTGTTTTTTCTTTCCGGCGTGTTCGTCAAGGAAAGAGTGGTACAATCCGTTGAAGCCCCTAAACTGAAGGGTTGTTATGAGTGTATTACACAAAACCCGCCGCTTAAACTCATTATCCTTCAAAACCTGCTGGGTTCGCTCGGTGGCATCGGTGGCATCTTCGCCACTTATTATTTTATTGATGTGCTCGGTTCTGCGTCCGCCGCGATTGTCATCGGTATCCCCGGTGCGATTGTTTCTCTTTTCAGTTTTGCGTTTATTACAAAAATCAAAGCTCGGTTCAACAACAAACAAATCGTCATCGGCAGCAAGTTGGTGAATGATGCGCTTAATGTTTTGATGTTCCTCCTGAGTATAAAAAGATATGCGGATATTCGTTTCATGATACCGGTCATGATGATACGCAGTACCATCACCGCCATTTTCAGCGGTGTGAATGCCGTTGTCCCAACGGAAATGATTGCGGACTCGGTAGATTATATGGAATGGACAACGGGCCAACGCTCCGAGGGTATGAGTTTTTCCGTGCTGACGCTCATCAATAAATTAAACGGTGCCATTTCCCGCTCTGTCGCGGCCTTGCTGATTTCCGGCATCGGTTATAAAACCTCGCACTCCGATGCGATCATTCCGCAAACGGACGAGGTCAAGTTCCGAATCTTTGCGATGAATACGATTGTGCCTACCCTGCTGGGTCTTTTTTCGATTATCCCGATCTTTTTCTACGACCTTGTTGGGGATAAGCAGCAAAGGATGCTCAGCGACCTTGCCAAACGCCGTGAAATGCTTGCCGAGGATGCAGAAAACTGATCTTGCAAGCTTAATAGTGCGCCGGTGGCAACCGCAATATTTTTTGTGTGCGCTTTATCTTGAACACGCACAATCTTTTCTTGCATTTAAACGGTTGATATGTTAAAGTATTTTATAGCTTAGGCTTGCTACTTGCCAATTGTAATTCGGCGATTTGCAATGCCAAATTTTTTGGCATCTTATTAACGACACAGGAGGAAGAGATATGGCAAACTGTCCCAAATGCGAGTATCATTTAAAGTTGAGGGATTGGAGACCGAACTGCCCGAGTTGCGGGGTCAATCTGGTTTATTACGGTATGGAAGAGCGCCTGCTTGCCGACGCAAACAAAGCCGAAGCCGAGCACTCCCATTTTCAGAAAAAATTTGATAGAGTGAAGGCATCCTTTGTTGGCTCAAAATTTGCGATAGCCAGAATCATTTTTACAATTTTGCCCATCGCCTTTTTGTTTTTACCTTGGGCTAAAATTTTCATCAAAGCCCCGTACATTGACACGACGGTAAACGTCAACATGATCAAAGTCGGCATGAAAGTTGCCGAAATGGACTTTGGCGCATTGTTTGAATTGATGGGGTCCGAAATCGTCGGGACACCCTTCACCATGTTTTTCGCGGCTTTGGCTTGCATGTTGCTCGCAGCCGTGGTTTCGCTTGCCTCACTGATACTACTGTTCCTTTCCGCCTCCCCAAAAGGGATTGCCCGCAATATAACACTCGCGTCCATGGGCCTTGTTCTCACAGGGGCCGCCACCATTATGTTCACACAATTTAACAGCTCTTTTGCCACACTCTTCCCCGGTACCTACAGTGGCGAGCTTAAATTCGGTATCTTTGTTTTAATGGGTGCTTTTGCACTAGTTATTCTTATCAACGCAATCATTGCCAAAGTTGGTATTGAAGTAAAATACAAGCAAACCTATATCTGCGGCATTCCGTCGGAAGAGTATTTTGCTGCGGTAGACGCAGGGATTGATGTACTCTCGTTGCAACTGCATGTGACCGAACAAGAAGCAGCCGAGGCAATCGAGAACGCTTTGATAGAAGCCGGCATCAGAGTAGTCAAAGAACCCGGTTCGGAAGATGCTGTTATTGAAAAGATAGAAGATCAACCGTTGGACGAAACGCCGCAAGAATAAAGTATACAAAGCAACATATTAAAAAAGCCGCAGATTCATTTCTGCGGCTTTTCATTTTATTTTTTATTCGTTGTGATCTGTCGCTTCGAGCAGTTTAAGGTCCTTCTTTTTCCTGTGAATAATGAAGCGATTTGCGGGGTATATCCATAAGGACGGAATAAGCATTGTTACAACTTTTACGACCGCATCGCCGATACTCCCCCATTGGTAGGCGATAACAAGACCGCTTAAAGCGGAACCAATCCATGTGCAGGCGAAGATGTTGAAAACCATCAAGATGAATGCGTAAACTGCACTGACTGCCGGGTTGCCGTCTGCTTTAAAGGTAAGCTTCCGGTTCAATATAAATGCGATAGAGTAACCGATTGTTGAGGAAATTAAGTAGGCGTACATATACCCCATGTCCGAAATTTTAATATAAAGCAGAACAGCGTTGGTTACCGGGATATCATGCAACGAAACAAACACATAGTTCAAAAGAAGCATATGAACAATCAGTTCGATACCCGACGCACCGACACCTGTAAATAC
>JAAYFA010000163.1 GCA_012728445.1 Clostridiales bacterium
ATTATAGTCCTCGCCAACTGCGTCAGCGCTTTTGCTGCCAAAAAAACCACGCAAGGAGAAGTTGTCTTTACGCTTGGCATCTTTACTCATTTTATTGAACAGGTCAACGATCTGCTTTTCGCTCTTTGCCGTTTTAATGACTGCTGCATTCCCCGTGGCCGCATTACCCTTGAGGCCATCCAAGGCCTTTTGCAGGCCTGTGCTGCCACCGAATAAATGGAAGGCTGTCGCCGCGCCGAATACAATAACGACGGCCGCCGCGACGGATGCCAGGCGTTTTAGTCGGATGACCTTTGTCTGCTTTTTTTGTGTTTCTGTGTGCCGCTTCAATTCATCCGTTATATTTTTTTTCGAAAGTGCCGAGGGTAAGGGATTTGCGGTATCGAAACTTTCCAGTTTGCTCTTGATTTTATCGGTAAACTCTTTATCTTCTTTTTTCATGACACTTTTCCTCCATCATTTTCCAAACTCATGCGCATTTTTGTAAGTGCTCTGGACAGTTTTGAGCGGACAGTCCCCGCAGGACAGTCGAGGATGCTAGCAATCTCACGCCCGGTGTACCCTTCCAGCACACTTAACAGTACAATCTTCCGCTCATCGGGTGCAAGGCATTCAAGCACTTCTTCCATTTCAAACGTGTTGTTGAGGACCCGGGGGGAGGGTTCAAGAGTCGTTTCCCGCTCGTCATCAAATTCGAGTGTGTTCCTGTTGCGGGACTTTTCCGCAATGTATTTTGTGCAGACATTGGACAGAATTTTAAACAACCAAGCTTTAAACGCGTCCCGATTGCGCAAAGAGGAAACCTGTGTAAAGGCCGCAACCACAGCGTCCTGCACCGCGTCCTGCGCCAATTCCCGAGACCTTAAAATGTAGTAAGCATAGCGATAGAGATCCCTCGAGTAGATTTCGTACAGGTCACCGAATGCTTCCGGCTCGCCGTCACATGCGCGTTTCACCAAAAGGTCTGCCTTCGTATCCATTGCCTCTCCTCTTTTCTGCCCTCAACCAATTAGTGTCATCTATCGGGCAAAGTGTTGCAACCGTTCCAAGTAAATTTTTATGTTTTCTTCTTTTGTTGTGATATAATACCATTATATATCATTCGGAGTGATTATGTTCAAAATCTTTAAATTTGAAGGGTGTGTGGAAATTGATATGAAAAAATTTCTGTCCATTTTGCTGATACTGTCTTTTGTGATTACGATGACGGCCTGTGTGGAGAGAACAGATAATACCAAAACCACAGTTGTACCGACAGCCGAAGTTACAGGCTCAGCAAAAACTACCACCGCAGCTCAAGTAACCACACCGGCAACCACGCAGCCAACTGTCACAACGCCGGCTACAACCATTGCCACCACTGCCAAGATAGAATTTACCTCCGCATTCAATCCGGAAGTTGTCACGGGCCGGTCAAATCCGGCGGCCGGTACATACACGGGTTATGAGTCTTTGCCGCAGGTACAGTTCACTGTTTTAGACCCTGAAAACAGCAGGAAACTGGCAACCGTGGCAACGGGCTACGGCTTCGGCCTGGGCAAAAATGGCGCTCAACCATCGCAGTCCCTACGCAACCAGGAACATTTTGACAAATATGGCGCGTTGGCTATTGATCTAAAATCAACCGACAAAGTACTGCACCTGACCTTTGACTGTGGCTACGAGAACGGCTATACCGGCAAGATATTAGACACACTAAAGGCAAAGAATGTGCCCGCCGCGTTTTTTTGCACCCTTCCGTTTATTAAGCAACAGCCGGAACTGACGACACGCATGATAAAGGAAGGGCATATCGTCGGCAACCATTCCAACACCCACCCGGTTTTCCCTAATATCAGCAGAGAGGAAATGGCAAAAGAAGTGCAGACTTGTGACAACTATTTGCGAACAAAGTTTGGTTACACCGCACCGTATTTCCGTTTCCCAACGGGGAGTTATTCCGACAATTCACTTGATTTGGTGCAATCCTTGGGCTTTCAATCTGTATTTTGGTCCGTCGCCTATGCCGACTGGGACCCGGCCAAGCAAAAGGGAACACAGTACGCGCTGGACACTGTAACTTCAAGGCTACACCCAGGCGCGGTCATTCTGCTCCACGCCGTATCAAAGGACAACACCGCAGCACTTGGCGATATTATCGATTGGGCAAGAACGCAAGGGTATGTTTTTAGCGCTTTATGAAATCAGTGGCAAAAGGGGCTGTCCAAACGGACAGCCCCTTTTAATCATGTATTCTTACCTGGCTCAACTAAAATTCAGTTCTCTTGGTAACAAATTTAAACTCTATTTGATCGCCATTTTTTAGCTTATATTGAGAAACACCCAAGCTTGGAAATTCGCCATTCACTGAATAAAGCCAGCCGCTTTCCGGGCCAAAATCTTTTGCTCTTTCAACAAGTCCGCCAATATTTGAAACATATCCATCTGTTGCTATAAGAATGATCTTTTTATCCTTGGTCACCTTTTTTATGACATCCAGTACCGTTTCATCGTCCTGAACCCGTACATCGTCCAGACTTAGAATAACGCCGTCTTGAGGCACAATATTTTCATAGCCTTTGACATCGTTAGTCCGAATGTGTTCAACGGCTTCGTTGCACTGAATATCGATGGAAACGGAACCGGTTGCTTGTGTTGTTATTATTGCGGGCTTGGTTGTTGTCGCCTTGGGCCCGGTAATCAGCACAAGACCGATCAGTACGGCGGCTGTCAACAACAGGACAAACAGATTTTTCTTGTTCCCTTTGCCGGTCAGCATTAAAACAAGCCCGCCGCCTAAAGCCAGCAAAACGATTGCCAAGCAAACCCATTTTTTGTATGCGCCGGACCGAGTTCCGGCAGATTCGGTGTTTTCCTGTTTCTCTGTCTGCGGCGAAGTTTCGCCCTGTAAAGTTTCGCCTTGCAATGTCTCGTCCGGGGCCGCCTGCCCCATACCCTCCACGATTTCGCCGGCTTCATTCGTGACTGTGGGCCTCGAAGGGTTGGATACGCCGGAGGTGTTTGCCGGGTTAGAACCCGAGCTTGTCTGTGCCGGTAGGTTGTCCGTCGGCTTTGCGGTTGTCGTCGGGTTTGTGGACACCGTCGGTTTTGTCGCCGGCTTTGTAGGGGATGTTGTGTTTTCACCGGGCGGCGGAGGCGTCATGCCGGGGGATGAAACGATATAGAGCGGTCCATAACCTTTGGTCATTCTCCAAATGGAAATGAGCGAATACATCGCTTGAACAGTAGCGGCGTTATCAGAACCTCCACCTTGGATATGGCAGAAGCTTCTATCCGTATCCGCCAGCTGGTAGCTCAAAAGCACATCTATTAACGTGTTATTATTTTTAATAAAACGCTGATCGGTAAGAGCGTTTATGCCAAGACTCGAAAGGGCAGTAATAACCTGTGCGGTGCTCTCGGCGTTTTCCACGCCGTAACCCTTAAAGCCTCCTGTGCTCATTTGAAGAACCGAGAGACGGTCTACCGCAACATCAACCGCCGTCTTTACCTTGTTGTTGCTTTTATAATAGGGTGCAAGGGCTTGGAGTGCCATGGCTGTAATATCGACATCGGCATTGGGGCCCTTCGGGGCCAAGGCCCAGCCACCATCCTTAGTTCGCTTATCCAGCAATTCATCAATAACTTTGTTAACTGAATATTTCGTGTTTGTATACCCATTGTTGAGCAGATGCAGCCCATATATCCAGCTCATCATTATGCCCGACTCGCTAATGGTGCTGTTTGTTGCTTGTGTGACATAATCACGATTTTGACCGACAGCG
>JAAYFA010000154.1 GCA_012728445.1 Clostridiales bacterium
GTAAACGTTATCTCCTTCATGAAATTCCTCTATCATTACCTCGGCATCTTTGCCAAGCAGGACAGAGGCGCCATCATTAATATCTCTTCTATCACCGCTGTCACTTCGTCGCCATACAATGCGCAATACGGCGCGGGCAAGGCGTATATCCTCAAAATGACAGAAGCGGTTGCTTATGAGTGTGCAAAGACAAACGTTGATGTTCTTGCTTTGACAGCAGGCTCAACCGTCACCCCTACCTGGCTAAAAAACATGCCGGGCGGACCCGATGGAGAAAAAGCACGCAAAGCGGCTATGCTGCCTGAAGATGTTATTGCGGAAGCCGTCGAAGAACTCGGCAAAACACGCTCGGTTGTAGCAGGCGAACGAAACAAAGCTTCCGTCAAGCATTTTTCGACAAACATGACTGCTGACGAGCAAGCTGCCATGATGGGCAGTTACTACGAATAATAATCGAGTAGGAAGGTGTTATAATGAGGATGAAAGACAAAGTCGTACTCGTCACCGCTGCGGCCAACGGCATTGGTTTGGCAACGGCAACGGTTTGCGCCAAAGAAGGCGCTACGGTATACCTTGCAGACCGTGCTTTCGAGTTGGCAGAAGAAAGAGCGGCGGACCTTGTCTCTCAAGGTTATCGTGCACATGCGTTGTACTTCAATGCCCTTGAAAAAGAAACGCATACAGCTATCGTAAATGACGTTATAAAAAATGAAGGCAAAATTGACGGTTTAGTCAATGTTTACGGCGGAACCACCCCCGGCAAAGATAAAACCATTTTTGAAGAAAGCTATGAAACCTTCATTGGTTTCGTCGATGCACACCTTGCAAGCGTATTTCTCACATCGCAGGCTGCGGTTCGTAGCATGGCAGGCACAGGTGGGGGAAGCATTGTGAACATTGCCTCGGTTTCCGGTGTGGCACCTGACCTTACTTCAATCGCTTATGGTACAAGTAAAGCCGCCGTTATGTACCTTACCAAGCAAATAGCCGTACAAGCGGCGCGGGCTAACATACGATGCAATTCTGTCGCCCCCGGCATGACGGCAACGCAGACGGTTAAAAAGTTTGTAACGCCGGAATTTCAGGAGTTTTTCCTTCGTCATACCCCTATTAAGAGGTTGGCGGCACCCGACGAAATCGCTGCAGCGGTTCTTTACTTCCTGAGTGATGAGTCTGCTTTTACGACAGGTCAAAACTTAACGGTCAGTGGCGGGTTTAGCCTGGCGCAACCCACCTTTGCTGATATGATGGCAATGACGGGTTCGCAATTGGTTGAAGGCGAATAGTCTTCCTCAAACTAAAAACAACAAGGTTGACGGTCCGAATTAAACCGGCAAGATAAATCCCTTTAACAATGCCGGAACAAAATGAAGAGCTGTAGCCACAGAGCGTGGTTGCAGCTCTTTCATCATGTTGAAAGAATATCCGGTACATCGTTAGCCGCTACGACATCTTTTTAGAATCCGACCATCCATTTCAAATCGTTTGTCTTTTTCGTATTGACTTCACAACAGCATGGTTATATAATTATACTGATTATGTATATAAATCTGAATATCGGAAAGTATGCGGAGGATGAAGCAGGATGATAGAAACCTTGAAAAAAATCTTATGGGAGTATCTCAATGACAAAAGCGTCAAAATCGAACCAAACTCTGTGATTGTTAGCGATCTTGGTATTGATTCATACGAGTTTACCGATATTATTTGCTCTCTTGAAGAAGAGTACGATATCGATATTGAAGAAAAAGATTTCAAAAAATTCAGAACTATTCAGGATATTCTTACATATCTTGAAAGCCATGTGAAGTAAGCAGCACAAAAATAGGAGTTGTTCGACAATGAAGTTTAAATATACAAAAATCGCCATAAAGGCATAGCCAATTAGTGACCTGCGCGTCGTTGTGTGTTCGGGGTACGAAA
>JAAYFA010000228.1 GCA_012728445.1 Clostridiales bacterium
GAAAATGACCTTTTAGAAATGCAACAATATCTTGCCGGTGAACTTTCGGATATCAGCGAAATTGGTTGTGCAATGGATGTCAATGCAGTCAAACCTTGGAATATTCTTGCAATTACTTTTACCAACAAAGCGGCCAACGAGCTGAAAGAGCGCTTGCAAACGATGCTCGGAGATGACGCAAAAGACATCTGGGCAAGCACATTCCATTCATCGTGTGCAAGGATATTGAGAAGTCATGCTTCTTTACTGGGCTACAACAGCAATTATACAATCTATGACACAGATGATTCAAAGCGTACCATGAAGGAATGCCAGCGGATATTAGGGATTGACGAAAAAATGATCTCTTCCAAGTCGATTCTTGCTGAGATTAGTAACGCAAAGAACGCCCTCATCTCTTCGAGTGATTATATGAAAGACGCGCAGGACGATTTCCGAAAGAAAAAGATTGCAGAAGCGTATCAAACCTATCAAAAGCTTTTAAAATCAGCCGACGCGATGGACTTCGATGATATTATTTTTAATGCCGTTCGTTTGTTTGAAAATCATAGCGATGTCTTGGAACATTATCAAAACAAATTTAAATACATACTGGTTGATGAATATCAAGACACAAATTACGCACAATATCGCTTAACCGCTTTGCTGGCTTCAAGACATAAAAACATTTGTGTGGTCGGTGACGACGACCAAAGTATATACCGATTTAGAGGCGCAACAATAGAAAACATTTTAAATTTTGAGAAACAATACAAGAACGCGAAAGTGATAAGACTCGAACGCAATTACCGCTCCACCCAAACCATATTGGATGCGGCCAACGGTGTCATAGAAAACAATGACAACAGAAAAGGAAAGAGTCTTTGGACCGAGAATGGAGACGGCGAAAAGATTTCTCTGTACACGGCATATGATGAACAAGATGAAGGTCGATATATTGCAGATGAAATATCAAAAAATGTTGCTGCCGGAGGCACTTGGAAAGATCATGCGGTGCTTTACAGAATGAACGCGCAATCCAACACAATTGAAAATGCTTTTGCGCGCTCAGGCATACCTTATAAGATAATTGGCGGGCGCCGATTCTATGACAGAAAAGAGATTAGAGACGCTATTGCTTACCTCAGCGTTGTTAACAACCCTTTAGACAATACAAGATTACGCAGAATAATTAATGAACCAAAACGGGGAATAGGAGATACCTCGCTAAATACCGCGGCGGAAATTGCTTTAGCACTTGGAGTCAGTCTGTATGATGTCGTAAAGACTGCCGATAAATATCAAGAGCTGTCCAGGGCTTCGTCCAAGTTGATTGAATTTTCAAAAATTATAGAAGAGTTGACTGAAAAATCTAAAACGCTTCCCTTGAATGAACTCTTTGAACTGATGTTGAAATTATCCGGTTACTTAGCATTCATCGCTTTGGATTCAGCCACTTATACGGACAGATTAGCAAACCTTAATGAATTGTCTAACAACTTGCTTCGCTATACGCAAGAGAACGAAGACGCTGATTTGAACGGTTTTCTTGAGGACATCGCCTTAATCTCTGACATTGATAATTATAACACGGGGTCCGATACTGTAGTTATGATGACGATTCACTCCGCAAAAGGTCTTGAATTTCCAAACGTTTTTATCGTCGGGTTGGAAGAAGGCGTTTTTCCGAGCTTCCAATCAACGTATTCAAAAAGCGATACGGAAGAAGAACGACGCCTTGCCTATGTTGCAATAACGCGAGCTGAAAAACAATTGTATTTGACAAATGCTAAGACAAGAATGCTTTATGGTTCAACTTCACACAATAAAAGTTCACGCTTCATCAACGAAATTCCGGAACATTTAATCGAAACTGTCAGTTCAACGATAAAAACGTTCCCACAAGCTCGGTTCGGCGGCAGAACGGTTGTCGACACCAAACCGTACACTTCTTCACGCGGTCCCTTAAAAGGCTCTGTAAAGCCCGTTAAACAGGTTGCGTATAAGGCAGGCGATACGGTCGTTCACAAGGTTTTTGGGCAAGGGGTACTACTCTCAGCACAAAGTATAGGGAACGATACGTTATTGGAAATTGCATTTGAAAAAACAGGGACAAAAAAACTTATGGCAAATTTTGCAAAATTGCAAATATTGCCATAAGCGTAATTTCGAACAAATCAGATTTCGGAAAACGGGGTTCTGATATGGCTGAGCCTAAAGTTTACCGGCTTGATTTCGCGGCTTGCGCGATAAATGCTCATCACAACACCTATCCCGATATAGACGCACAAGTTTGATGAACCACCGGCGCTTATGAAAGGCAGTGTAATACCAATACAAGGCAACAGTTTTAAGCACACGCCGATATTGATAATTGCTTGAGCGCCAATCAACATGGCGATACCATAACTGATACTGCCGCCGATGTTATCTTTCGATTTATACCCTGTCGAGACGATGCGTAATATGATAAAGGCAAGTAAAAGCATCGCTGCTGTGCAACCTATAAAGCCTAGTTCCTCACCTATAACGGCGAAGATCATGTCGCTTTCATCAACGGGAATAAGATTATTTTGTGTAAATATGCCTTTAAACAAACCTTTCCCCAGAAGTTGACCGGAACCGATAGCATTAACGCTTTGCTGCTGCTGATAAATCAATGCTTTGTAAACGGGTACCGATAATAATTCCGGAAAATATATTGCCAGAAATCTGTCTTTCTGAAAACCGGAAAAAAACTTAATCCAAAGCATGGGTAGGGCAGCTAAAACGAATGCCAACCCTCCGGCAAAGTATCGCAGGTTCAGACCGGCAACAAACAACATGCCGATAAAAACGGTGACAAATACGAGTGCCGACCCAAGATCGCCGGTTGCTACGACAAGCACAATCGGTACCGCACCGTGAAGTCCAAGCAAAAGAATATTTTTGAAATGATTGATGTTAGCCTTAACAGTGTCTAAATGTAACGCAAATGTCAAAATAAACCCGACTTTAAGAAGCTCGGAAGGCTGAAAATAGACACCAAAGAAATTCAGCCAAGATCTTGCATCACTTCTGTTTGCAGGTGCTACACCCCAAATGAATAATGAAAACATCAGAAGAAGACAAACAGACGCAAAAATGGGCCACATTTTTACTATCGCTTCATATTCTATCAAGGATATGACAAAGCAAAGCACCAGGCCGATTGAAATCGATACGATCATAACCAGCAATTCTCTTGAAATTATCTGCATCTCGGAAATGGAGTTTAATGTTGCACTGTGTACGACAACCAAGCCAAATCCGGAGGCGACCAGACATAATGCCAACAATACTTTATCTGTATTTTTTATAAATAAATGAAGAGCATTGACAAAACTTTTCAACTTTAGTCCTCCGTTGTTTTTTAATATTATAAACTGTATAAGCCTTCAATTCAAGCAAAACAGTTTAAATACTACAATGGTTATGTTATAATTTTACTATGCTGTGTGCGAAGGTGAATGATGAGCGAACATATTACACATAATGCGGAACAAACCGAACAAATTGGTGCCGACTTGGGTAGCCGGCTAAAGCCCGGCGATTTCATTGCTTTGTTTGGCACAATGGGAACGGGAAAAACAACCTTTATCAATGGTGTTGCCAGAGGCATGGGGATTGTTGATGCTGTGAGCAGCCCAACATTTGCCCTAATACACGAATACGCCGGAAATATTCCGCTATATCATTTTGATATGTATCGAATAAATTCATGGGATGATTTATATTCCACAGGATATTTTGACTATTGCGAATCAAAAGGAGTTATTGCCGTTGAATGGAGCGAAAACATAGAAATGGCACTACCACCGGAATTCATCAAGGTAGAACTGTTTGCCGGTCAAGGTTTTGAAGAAAGACGTATCCTTATCACGGAGGGAAATAAGTTTGAGAATACTTGCTGTTGAAAGCTCTGCTAAATGCTGCAGCACTGCTGTTGTTGAAGACGGAAGAATTGTATCCGAATTTTATACCGATGCCGGATTAACGCATAGCCAGACATTAATGCAAATGGTAGACGCAGTTTTATCCTGTGCCACGCTTAGCCTCGCGTCAATCGATGCTATAGCCGTTGCAAGGGGACCCGGTTCTTTTACCGGCATACGAATCGGAATAGCTGCAGTGAAGGGCCTTGCCCATTCTAGTGACATAAAATGCTATGGCGTTTCAACATTGGAAGCAATGGCTTACAGTTTTTTAGGTGAAGATTGTACCGTCTGTGCTGTTATGGATGCCAGGCGTGATCAAGTTTATACGGCGCTATTCGATATAAGAGGAAATCGAGTAATTAGGCTCAGCGCCGATTCCGCCGTTTCTGTCGTCGATTTGAAAGAAATTTTATCAGATATTTCGCAAAAATCGCAGATAATTCTTGTTGGCGATGGTGCGGATGTTTATTATGAAACCCTTGTTGAGGGTAATCCATATGTTGTCAAGGCGCTCAAACCGCTTCGGTATCAACGCGCTTACGGCGTTGCCATGGCTGTTTTTTCATCAATGTTAATCAACGAGTGTTCTTCTTATGAAACACTTCAACCGGTCTATCTGCGTGCTCCTCAGGCAGAAAGAGAATTAAAGAGAGTGAGAGAAATATGATGATTTATATCGGTTCCGACCATGGCGGGTTTGATCTAAAAGAATCCGTGAAAGCCCATCTTGAGCAATGTTCAATTGCCTTTGAAGACTTGGGGACTTTCTCCGATGAATCCTGCGACTACGCAATAATTGCCAAAAAAGTTGCCGACGCTGTCGTTAAAAGCGAGAACAATTTGGGCCTATTGTTTTGCGGTACCGGGGTCGGGATTTCAATTGCGGCCAATAAAGTACAAGGGGTCCGCGCTGCCTGTTGTTCCGATTGTTTTTCCGCAAAAATGACAAGAGAACACAACAATGCAAATATTCTTTGCCTTGGCGGTCGTGTTGTAGGAACCGGACTGGCAAATGAACTTGTTGATTTGTTTTTGGACAGCCCTTTCTCAAACGAAGACAGACACCAAAGAAGAATTGATCAAATCACGCAAATAGAAATCAGATAAGGAGAAACGTCATGGGTAATATTACCATCACCAATCATCCGCTTATTCAGCATAAACTGACAATGCTAAGGGATAAAAACACCGGCTCAAAAGAGTTCCGCAGCCTCGTTTCGGAAATATCCATGCTGATGTGTTATGAAGCAACAAGAGATTTAACTTTAAAAGAGGTTGAAATCGAAACACCGTTAGCTTTTGTGAAAGCAAAAGTCATATCCGGCAAAAAGCAAGCGTTCATTCCGATATTAAGGGCAGGGCTTGGTATGGTTGAAGGGCTACTTGCTCTTGTTCCTTCCGCGAGGGTGGGGCACATTGGTATTTACAGGGACCCCGAAACTCTTTTGCCGGTAGAATATTATTGTAAACTTCCGGCAGACCTTGACGATCGAGAGGTGATCGTCCTTGACCCGATGCTTGCAACCGGTGGCTCTGCCATAGAGGCCATTACGCAAATAAAAAAACATAATCCAAAGTCAATAAAGTTTATGGGTATTATTGCAGCACCGGAAGGATTGAATGCTTTGGCAAAAGCACACCCGGATGTTGATATATTCCTTGCCGCGCTCGATGAAAAGCTGAACGATCACAGCTACATCATTCCGGGACTTGGCGATGCGGGGGACAGGATATTCGGCACGAAATAGCGGTTGATAATCAACTGTTTATATGATATACTATTGCCGTAATTTAATTTGAAAGGAGCGAATTTATATGAAACACATAAAAATTATCAACAAGCCAAACCTCAAAAAAAGCGCTCAAACAGGGGGCTGCGGCGAATGTCAGGCATCCTGCCAGTCCGCATGTAAAACATCCTGTACAGTAGCAAACCAAAAATGTGAAAAATAAGTAACTGTAACCAAGGGGCGGGGCTTATGTCTCGCCCCCTTATTTTATTAACGGAGTTAAGTATATGATTCATAAATTTTATTTAAATAGTTTTTACATAATTACAGATATAAACAGCGGGTCTGTTTTTTCGGTTGACCCTTGCGCTTATCAAATTGTTGATTACATTAAAACACCAATGACCGAGGCATGTCCCTCAGACATTATTGGTGCTTTAAAAGATAATTATACTGTTGAGGAAATTAAAGAAACTTACGATGAGCTTTATTCACTTTATTGCAACGACAGCTTATTTTCTGAAGACAGCTATGAATTGCTTGCAGGCAGATTAGGGCCGGGGCCAATTAAATCAATGTGCCTCAATGTTGCGCATGACTGTAATATGAGTTGCGGTTATTGCTTTGCTTCACAAGGGAATTTTGGTCAAGACAGATCTTTGATGTCTGTTGAAACAGGTATTGCGGCTATTGACTTTTTAATGAAGCACTCCGGCAAAAGAAGAAACCTAGAAGTTGATTTTTTTGGCGGAGAGCCGCTTATGAATATAGAAGTTGTCAAAAAAATAGTAAGCTACGCACGTAGCATAGAAGATGCCAACAACAAGTGTTTCCGGTTTACCATAACAACTAACGGGTTACTGTTAAATGACGAAATTGCGGGCTTTATCAACGACGAAATGTCGAACGTTGTACTTTCCATTGACGGAAGAAAAGAAGTGAACGATGCGTTGCGCACAAGGGTAGACGGAAGAGGATCCCATGATTCTATTCTGCCAAAATTTCAAAATCTCGTTTCAAAAAGAGATGATAAAGAATACTATGCAAGAGGTACGTACACCAAATATAACCTCGATTTTTCAGAAGACGTTCTGCACTTGTTTCATCACGGCTTTGATCAAATTTCTATTGAGCCGGCAATTACGGATGGTACAATGGATTATTCCTTGACACCAAGTGATTTGCCAAGAATTTTTGAGGAGTACGAGAAACTCGCTAAAATCATAATTGATATTAAAAAGAGGGGAGAACAGATTAATTTCTTCCACTTTATGCTGGACCTTGAACAAGGGCCATGCGTGTTCAAACGCCTCAGAGGGTGCAGCTGCGGTAACGAATATGTTGCCGTAACGCCAGATGGAGATGTGTATCCTTGCCACCAGTTCGTCGGCAACGATGACTGGATTATGGGCAATGTCATCCAAGGCAAGCTGAATAGTGAAATTAAAGAGAAATTCTCGAAAGCTACAGTTTTTGATAAAGAATGTTGTAATGATTGCTGGGCAAAGTTTTATTGCAGCGGGGGTTGCAACGCAAACAATTACACATACAATGGCAGCATTCTGTCACCACACCATTTTTCCTGCGAAATTGAAAAAAAGCGCCTCGAATGCGCTATTATGATGAAAGTTGCCCTTGCTGAATAACGAGCAATAAGCATGTTATATATTCTAATTTAGATTAATAAGAGGGGAGAAGCCGCTTAATTTTCCGCAGTATTTTTAATTTTGCTGTTGGTGTCTGTTTGTGACACGCCGCTTAAAGGGTTCTT
Source organism: Clostridiales bacterium (assembly GCA_012728445.1). Lineage (GTDB taxonomy): Bacteria > Bacillota > Clostridia > Oscillospirales > Acutalibacteraceae > UBA1447. Next base: position 7,437 of record JAAYFA010000228.1, read on the forward strand.
ATCTACTGCTGATTTTAGCTGCGAATCAACAACATGTGTGTAAACCTCGGTGGTGGACAAATTTTCATGTCCGAGGATTTCCTTGATTAATAATATATCAACATCGCCATATTGATACATAAGCGTTGCGGCTGTATGACGGAGCTTATGAACAGAATAACCTTCGCCGCCAAGTCCGGATTTTTCAATAAATTTTTTGACGATGTTCTGAACGGTCCTGGGATTAATTCTTCGCATATTGCGACTGATAAAAAGAGCATTTTTGTCTTTGACGCCGTCAACCGGTCTTACCGTCATATATTTATTTATTGCTTTGACACAAGCGTCGTTTAAATAGACAACTCTTTCTTTGTTGCCTTTACCGATAATTTTCAAGGTGTTATCCGTTCTGACCGAGTTTGTATTAATGCTTACAAGTTCTGCAAGGCGTAATCCGCAGTTTAAAAATAGTGTGATGATACAGTAATCGCGTTCCTTGTTTTTACCGTCAACACAGCCCAACAACTCAAGACTTTGCTCAAGTGTTAAATACTTTGGCAAAGTCTTTTTTAGTTTTGGAGATTCCAGCTCCTGCAGTGGGTTTTCATCCAAGAGTTTTAACTGTAATGATATATACCGGAAGAAGCGTTTCAGAGCAACTGCTTTTCTTGAGCGTGTGGATACATTGTTATCTCTTTCCGAACGGCAATAGGAAAGAAAGGAATAAGCATCATTTAAAGTTATGGTTTTCATAAACTCAATATGCAGTTGCGAAATATCTACTTTTTCAAACGGAACATCTGCAGGAACCGTTCCGCGTGCCGTTAATAAATATCTAAAAAACATTCTGATATCGGAAGCATATCCCAATACAGTTAAAGGCGACTTATTTTTAACCACATCGAGGTATTGTGTGTATGCCAACACCAATTGCGGCAAATCTTCAAAATCTTCCCGTTTCAATCGAGTTATGTGCTCCTTTCATTGTTTGAATCCCCTCAACTTCGCTAAACATTTATTTAGCGAAGTTCGATATAGTTTTTTAGAGGAGGTGAATTTTAGAAATTCGATCATCCCCCGTTATAACGACCATTAATAAATTTGAGTGATAGGCAGGATTCCGCCAATATCGACAAGCTCTCCATCCGTAAGGCAAATGGGCTCAACATGATGTTTCGTTAAAAACCGGTCAATAACAAGATAATCTTTATGATTTTTAATATTGCCACAAACAGCAAGTTTGCTACGATCTATAAGACCGGTGCATCCGCCTAAAAAACCGTATGCATGATTTTTTAGCTTTACAGATCCTTTGGAAATCAAAAGAGTGTCAATCCCCTTTTTTTGACATTCTTTTTGAATTCCGGTATCTTCCGTAATAATCGCACTTTCACTTATGATACAAATGGAGCATTTTGTATAGCCTTGTCTCACGCTAACCAATTCAAGGCCCTTCATTAATGCATCGCTCATAATAATACCGGATATTGTTTTAGGGTTACAAACCAAATATTGGCCAACCCTTGCACCATTGAGCAAAGCATCTTCCGGGTAAGGCGATTTTATGGTTTTGTTTGTTATATACGGCCTGAATCCCAAATCGCATAATTTTTCACACACGAACGTTTGTTCGGGAGCTAAAAGTATGTCCAAATACCCTTGATGAAAACTAAGCATATCCGCATGATAGGATGTCGCCTCTTCCAGTGCTTCGTTCCTTTGTGTGACTAGGACTTCAATATTAAGCGTTTGAAGGGCCTTAATATACGTTTTTGAGTCCCCTGCCATTATGATAGCGTTTACAGGGCTCGAAGGCAAATGGGGCGTTTCTAACGGCTTCATCAGTCATTCAACTCCCCAAAAGTTCTACAAAATTGCATCAAAGGCTTCCCGAATGTTTTTCGCTCCGACAATTGTCATCGATTGTTTGGCACCACTGCTTAAAGATTGCAAGTTGTGTTGTGGCAAAACGCAAAGTTTAAATCCAAGTCGTGCGGCTTCTTTTATTCTTTGTTCACAATTGCTGACAGAACGAAGTTCTCCTGCAAGACCGATTTCGCCGAAAGCAAGTGCGGCATCCCGGAGAGCCACATCTTTTAAGCTTGATATGAGTGCGATAGCTGCCGGCAAGTCATTGGCAGGCTCGTCCAATTTTAGTCCGCCAACAATATTAATATAAGCATCCATATTCCCGAAAAAGTAGCCTGCACGTTTTTCCATAACCGCAAGCAACATTGACATCCTGTTGTAGTCGAACCCGGTTGCCATCCTCCTGGGCGTGCCAAAACCTGTCGGCGTAACAAGACCCTGCACCTCCGCAAGAATTGGTCTTGAACCTTCCATAACACAAGCAATACATGTGCCTGAAGTATTGGAAGGCCTGCCTGCAATCAACATAAGGGAAGGATTTTGAACCTCCGCGAGTCCTTTGTCAAACATTTCAAAAACGCCGATTTCATTGGTAGCGCCAAAGCGATTTTTTACAGCTCTCAGAATCCTGTAAGATAAATGCCGCTCCCCTTCCAAGTACAGAACAGCGTCAACGATATGCTCCAAAACCTTAGGTCCTGCAATATTTCCATCCTTGTTGACATGCCCCACAATGATTATTGGTATGTTTAAATCTTTGGCGCATCTCATTAAATAATTTGTTGACTCTCTCACTTGTGTAACACTGCCGGGTGAAGACGTAAGTTCCGCTATATTAACGGTTTGTATAGAGTCAACAATCACCAAATCAGTCTCAGAGTTTTGAATGTAATCCGCAATTGTCTGCACTTCTGTTTCACACATGAAAGACAGGTTCTTCGTTTTTACCCCTAACCTGTCGGACCTTATTTTTAACTGATGTGCGGATTCTTCACCCGACACATATAATATCTTAAGCTCTTTGCCGAGGCTCTCGCAAATTTGCAGGAGTATTGTTGATTTTCCGATACCGGGGTCGCCGCTTAAAAGGATCATAGATCCGCAGACAATCCCGCCGCCCAACACTCTGTCCAGTTCCGAAAGACCGGTTTTGTAGCGTACGGTTAAATCCGAGTTTATCTCATCAAGGGTGAGCACAGAAGGAGCCCTGCCGGATGGCCGCTTCACCTTGCTTGCCTGCGGTGCTCTGAACTCTTCCGTCATGCAATTCCATTCATTACAGCCGGGACAACAGCCATTCCACTTGGGGCTTTCGTAACCGCACTGCCCACATACAAAAACATTTTTTGCTTTTGACGACATAGTATCCTCCGTTAAACTTTGTTCATTTTCCTGTAGTTTAAATAATCTTGCAATATTATTGTCGCTGCCACAGCGTCAATAATATTTTTTCTTTTTTTTCCGCTGACAGTAGTATCTTTGAGCGAAGTGTGAGCCGACACGGTTGTCAGGCTTTCGTCCCATAAAACTACATCAATACACGTTGCTTTTTTTAAAGAAACGGCCAATTCTTCGCTCTTTTGCGCTCTGCTGCCAATACTGGAGTCCATGTTTTTTGGATAGCCTAACACAATAAGTTCCACTTTTTCTTCTATGACAATCTCCGCAATTCGCTGGATCAGCTTTCTTGAAGCGGTCTGATGGATGACACATAATGGAACTGCAAGCATTTCAAGCTTATCGCAAACGGATAGTCCGGTTCTCGCGTCCCCATAATCAACCGCTAAAATCCTCATTGCCAAATCTCAACTTTCTTTACTATTTCACGAACACTCTTAAATCCATTCTCATTAAGATAGTTGTCTAGACCGCCGATTATACTGAGCGGTGCATAAGCATCTGTAAAATTAGCGGTTCCGACTTGAACAGCACATGCGCCGGCCAGCAACATTTCAACCGCGTCTTGCCAGGTTGCAACGCCACCCATTCCAATAACAGGGATGCTGACTCTTGCGGCTGCCTGCCATACCATTCTCACCGCAACAGGCAAAACGGCTGGGCCGGAGAGTCCGCCCGTATTGTTTTTAAGTAATGGTCTACGGGTTTTGATGTCAATTTTCATCCCTGTAATCGTGTTTATCAAGGAAATGGCATCTGCGCCGGAGGCTTCGGCCGCCGCCGCTATTTCGCCGATGTCGCTGACATTGGGGGATAGTTTTACAATGAGAGGTTTGCTTGTTGCCCGTCTTACTAGCTTCGTAATGTTCTCTACGCCCATACAACTCGTCCCAAAAGCAATCCCGCCTTCATGAACGTTTGGGCAGGAAATATTCAGTTCTATCATATCAACATCCGTTGCATCAAGGCGTCGCGCGATTTCATAATACTCATCGTGTGTGCCGCCTGCAATATTTGCGATAACTACCGTGTTTTGCTCTTTAAGCCAAGGCAAGTTATGTTCAATAAAATAATCGATGCCCGGATTTTGCAAGCCGACACTGTTAAGAATTCCCGAAGAGGTCTCGGCAATTCTTGGCGGTGGATTGCCCATTCTTTCAAGCAAAGTCGTTCCTTTGCACGAAATCCCGCCTAACTTTTCTAACGGAAAAAGGTCAATATAATCACTGCCAAGCCATAAGTACCCGAAGCGGTAATAACCGGGTTTTTAAAGGGAACCCCCGCTATATCTATCTTTAAATCCGCCATTACCAAACAATCTCCTTCGCGTTAAATACCGGCCCGTCCTTACAAACGTGCTTATATGCCTCTTTATCGTTTTCTTTAACCTTGCATGCACAAACGAGGCATGCGCCTACGCCGCAAGCCATCCGCTCTTCCATCGATACAAAGCATGCGATGTTGTTTTCCAGCGTAATTTCGCTGACAGATTTGAGCATTGCAGTCGGACCGCAAGAATACACAACGTCGTATTTGTTTTTTGTTATTCTGTCACACAATAATGATGTTACAAAACCTTTTTCACCCAGACTGCCATCATCGCTCATCACGATCACTTTAGAACAAACATCATTAAAATCATCAATCAGCATAGAATTATCTATGCACTTAAAGCCAAGTATAGCGTCTGCCTTTCCTTTAAAAGCTTTTGCAGCTTCGAGTAAAGGCGGAACCCCCATACCACCGCCGACAAACAAAGCTTTCTTAGCAGTTTCGTTTAAATTGAAACCGTTACCGAGGGGCCCTAGAATATTAAGAAACGCACCTTCTTCTTGTTTGGAAAGCCAGCGCGTCCCATCCCCTCTTATGTCAAACACCAGGCGGATTGTTCCGGCTTTTTTGTCAATTTCGCATATTGATATTGGGCGTCTTAATATTTTGCCTTCGCATTGTATGTGTACAAATTGCCCGGCCTTTGCCGCATTGGCAATTTCAGGGCAGTATACTTGTATATCAAAACAAGAAGAATTAGATGTGTCATTTTCTTCTATTTTGTAATCATCCTGATAGTATGGCATATAGTCCTCCTAGATTTTTGTTATGTCAATAAGTTCAATGTCTTCAAGCGAACGCTTTTTCTTTAGGCATCCGGCAAGTGCGCTCGCTGTTTCAAGTGTTGTAAAAGTGGGAATCTGCTTTTCAAGCGCCCGTCTTCTTATCTTCCCATCATCGCCGTGCGCATTTTCAGCTTTTTCGGATGTTGAGATAACATAAACAACCTTGTTGCTATTAATTAAATCGAGAATGTGCGGCGAATCCTCATGGATTTTTCGTATAGAACTCGAAGGAACATGGTTGGCGTTAAGCGTTTTTGCGGTGCCCGCAGTTGCATACAAATTGAAATCAAGTTGTGCGAATTTTTCCGCAACCGGAATGGCTTCTTGTTTATCCGAGTTTCTTACGGTAACAAGAACGCCACCGGATCGTTTAATTCTTACGCCTGATGCAATAAGGCCTTTCAACAGTGCATCTTCAAAGTTTTTTGCCAAACCCAACACTTCTCCGGTGGACTTCATTTCACTGCCAAGCTGCGTATCCGTACCTCTCAATTTATCAAAACTAAATACAGGCACTCTAACCGCATAAAGGTTATTAGCCAAATTCAGCCCGCCCTCGTACCCCATATCGGCAAGCTTTTCTCCAAGCATACATCGCGTTGCAAGCTCTATTGAACGCAAACCTGTCGCTTTGCAGATAAAAGGTATATTGTGCATCAAGTTGCAGGAGATGCCGGTCACATACAGCCGATTGTTGCTTAGAACGAGCTGAATGTTAATAACACCTCGAACATTCAAGGCAAGTGTGATTTTTTTGGCATACTC